>JALHEL010000051.1 GCA_022837205.1 Leptolinea sp. | reverse complement strand
CTTTCAACATGAAATCGATCATCTGGACGGCATTTGCTACGTTGATCGTGCCAATAAAGTTTGGGAGATGAGTGCCGAAGAAGAAGAAGAAACCGAACAAGATGAAAGCATAACGAATAATCCGCCGATATCATAATCTTGTTTGACACGCCCCTCCCAACAGGAGAGGGAAGGTTTTTGTAGGGGATGCCGTCCTCGCCGTTCTGTAATTATGAAAATTTATTGTAGGGGTCGGTGCCACACCGACCCTTGTTTACAAAATACCCAAACGACAATTCTAGGGGAGGCTTCCTGAACATTCCGCATGTAATTTCATTTCCCTCACCCTAATCCTCTCCCAAAGGGCTAGGGAAGATTTTTGTAGAGGACGGCGTGACGCCTGATCGCCTTCAAAATATCAGGATATCAGGAATGGCGCTTCAGGAATTCCATAAAAGGATTTGCCACCGCATCGATTTCTTGAAGCTCTTCCGTAGTAAACGAAAGATTCTCCATCACCCGCAGATTTTCAGCAATCTGTTCCACATTACTGGCACCGAACAGTGCACTTGTTACCCGATTATCCTTCAAGACCCACGCCAATGCCATCTGTGAAAGTGTCTGTCCTCTCTCAATCGCGATGCTGTTCAATTGACGAATATAACCGATACTCTCATCCGTAATTAGATCTTTTTTCAGATGCCGATCCAACGAGGCGCGCGATCCTTCCGGAATGCCGTTTAAATATCTGGAACTCAACAAACCGTGCTGTAGCGGCGCAAAAACAATTGTGCCCATCCCGTATTCAGCGGTTATATCAAACAGATGATCCGTTTCCGTCCAGCGATTCAAGATCGAATAAGAAGGTTGGTGAATCAGACAAGGTGTCCCCAATCCTCTCAGGATTTCCGCAGCTTTTTTTGTCAGATCCGCGGGATAATTGGAAATTCCGACGTAAAGAGCTTTTCCCTGACGTACCAGAAAATCCAATGCACCCATTGTCTCTTCCAACGGCGTTTCGGGATCGGGCCGGTGATGATAAAACACATCCACATAATCCAGCCCCATCCTTTTAAGACTTTGGTTCAGGCTGGCAACCAGATATTTTTTTGACCCATAATCTCCGTAAGGTCCGGGCCACATATCATAGCCGGCTTTGGTCGAAATAAATAATTCATCCCGATAAGGTTTCAGATCCTGTTCGTAGATTTGTCCGAATACCCTTTCGGCGGCGCCGTAAGGCGGCCCGTAATTGTTCGCAATATCAAAATGGGTAATCCCATGATCAAAAGCATAACGGATCATAGCCCGATCGGTCTCAAAACTTTTATATCCGTCAAAATTATGCCAGAGTCCCAACGTCAAAATAGGCAGTTGAACGCCGCTTTTTCCGCAGCGCCGATAAATCATATTGTCATAGCGAGCGGGATCTGCTGCATAGACGCTTGTCAAACTCGGATGATGTGCATCAATCATTTTGTTTCCTTTCCAGTTCGTTCAAAAACACCCCAGGCATCGTTCATGCCTTCGTTGATTGTTTCTCGATAACGATAATGATCGCAAAGAAATTTATAGGTTGGTCGCTGATAATCCGCCAAATCAAGATCTTCACAGAATCCGTTTGAATTATAAGGGACTTGTGCCAAAAAACGGTCATTCATATAAACGATAAATTTAGGCGGGCTGTTTTTCAGATCAGCCAAGAATGTTCCCCATTGTTCCTCTTGCATATAACCGGGGAACAGATAAAGCGGCCGAACATTGAAAAAGCGGGACGGAGAGGATCGTTCACTCATCACATAAGGCGCCAACACCCCTCCCCAAAGCTGAACAAGGTCTCCGTCATTCGTATTGCTATTCAGAAAATCGGCAGTTTTAGTTGCGGCGGAAGGCATCCGAGGTTCATAGTTTCGCCGATAGACATTCGCCATCGGGGCGGAGCCGATCCAGAAAACAGCTAATACCACCAATGATGCCGCACCGGGTTTCATGCGGACGGAGAGTTGGCGTAGCATCGAATCTCCCAACCAAGCCGCCAGAATACAAGCAGAAGGCACACAGAGAATAAAGTAATGCTGATAATTCATTCCGGACAGTCCTGCCAATATAAGCTCGACCGGTAAAGCAATCAAGGCGAACAATAACAAACGGTTCTGATCAAACAGTTTCTGGCGATCATTCCGGTTGCATTGGCGGAAACTGCGAATCCGATCAAACAACGCCGCAGGCCATGACAAAAAAGCCAATAATAAAAACACCGATAACGAAGGTAAAAATGTCAGTGTCGTCAGCCCTGTTGCCCATCGACTCTCCCCGCTTTTTTGAGCATAGACAAAATTATAAACAAACGCCACATCCCAATATTCTCGTAAAATTCCTTTTACGGCAAAATAAACGATCCAGATTCCGTTCACTGCCAGAAATCCGATCAGAAATCGGACCCACTTATAAATCACCTGATGGACGAAGGTAGATTTTTGATCACGATTCAAATAAAGCTGAAGAATATCAAGTAAGAATAATGCCGCCCACAATCCGACCGTATTTTGTTTGCAGGTAAATGCAAGCCCGCAAAGGACGCCCGAGAGAAATCCCTGCCAGCCCAATCGATTCCGAAATCGATCCGAAAAAGCCAAACCGAATGCAGCCAATTGAAAGAACAACGAAAATTCTTCGGTATAGTTACCGAAATCAAATAAACGTGCCTGGTGCAAAATTCCCAACATGGTTACCGAAAGGGCAATCCCTTCGGAAAAATATTTCTTTAAGATCCGGAAAAATAGGATCGATCCCAGCAATAAAGCGATCACTTCCAGCAGCCAAATCCCGATCAGGTGCCCGTTTGCCAGCCATAATCCGAAGGCATCAATATAAAATATCAGCGGCGGTTTATGATCCCACCCATCCACATAAGGTAATTTTCCTCTCAAAATCTGCTGTCCGATATAACTGAAAATCGAGGAATCAAAGGAAGGATAATAATTCGCTCGAATCGGAATAAATGCCGACATCAATGTCAGGCAAGCCAAGAAAATTAGAACAACTTGCCAAACGATTCTTCCACCCCAAAATAACTGTTTGAAAGCCCGTGAGACGGAACCGTTTTCCTTAGAATAATAATAAACAATGCCGATAAAGGTTTGTAATGACAAAATTGCCGTCAGCAGAATAAAAGGCAACGCCTGCTTCAAGTAAGCGACCGTAAAATCAAGCGCCGGATTATCAAAATAATATCGGGTTGTAAACGCGATAAAGAAACAAGCCGCAGAAAGAAAAAAGCAAGCTGTGCCGATTTTCTCCGATCGCCGCAAGATTTTTGATCTGAAAAGCCAACCCGATAAAACAACAACGACGATCAGCGCAATCAGAATCATGAAGATCAACCGCAATCGTGAAATCCCACCCGATTCGGCGGGTTTCCAAAGAAGTAAACCCGCAAAAAGAGACTCAAGAATCGATAGAACGGGATAGAGCAATGCCATAATCTTGTTTCAATCAGCGGGAGGCAACGGATCGAAGTGATAGATCAGCTCCGAATGGCGCCGCGCATTTTCCGCCACGGCGGCAAAATATTCGGCTGTCCGAATTCCCGCGGTTCCGTCTGTAAAAGTACATTCATCTGAAACAAACTGTTTTCGCTCCGCGGAATCAGCTTCCGGATGGGCCAAATAAAAGTTCAGAGCTTCCGTGAGTTGTTCTTCGTTGTAAACGACTTTTCCCGCTTTTGCGTCACGAAATCGCTCATGGGTCGGCCATTCTCCGATTTCCGTTAAGGATAAACTGAACTTTCCCGGCTTTTTCCACCCACCCGGTGCGTCGATACACACACTGATAATCGGCCGGTCATGAATAGCGGTCTCAACTACCATCGTCGAATAGACGGTGCAAAATACATCCGACCAAGCCATCATCGAATCTTTTTCAGGCATATCCTCGCCGGAATAGAAACCGAGATCTCCGCCCAACGCAACCGGTTCAACCAAATGAATATACGGTTTATCTTTGATCAGATGACGAATCCGTTCGGCTTCTTCTTCAAACAGTGAACCCGGAATAAAATGGTTGGGATGTAGACGAATTAATAATTGAGCGGGATAAGATAGTTTCTCCTGAGAAATGATATTCACCAACGCTTCAATATCCTGATAATTCGGCGAAAAAGTCACAAAGCTGCAGGCAAACGAAATCAGTTTGCGATCCGGATCAAGATTGTGATATTTGAAATATGTTTCACGGCTGAGCCGCCATATTTTGCGAAAATATCCGTCGTAGGTGGGAATTCCACCGACATGGACTCGTTCTGGCAGCCAATCGGCTCCGAGTGTCAATTCTTGTTTTTGAATTTCCGACCAACAACTTACCCATTGCACGGGTGCTCCCGGCAATCGATAACTGCTGGGATTATCCCAACCGATCACAGCAAAAGCCGTTTCGATTCCGCGCGCCGCCGCCTCCCGTAAAAGATAACGATCCAACCGCCAACCTGCTGTACTCGCTATAACCAGATTCGGTTGATATCGGTCAAATAAATCCCCATAAAGATTGGTGGTATAGCGATTCTGTTTTCGCACCAATCTCTTTCGCGCGTCTGCCGATTTCCGTAATTTACGAATATAGGTTTTAATAAACGGCATCAGCAATTTTCCTCTTCGGGATGTCTCGAATGCCATCTGGCGTAAATGGCTGTCAATCGCATGGGTATTGACTTGATCGGAACCTCCCATCCATCTTAAAAAATGAATCCAGTATTGTTGATTATGATCAACCGTTTCAAAATAAATCTTCGCATCTTTGAGTCGCAATCCTTCGAAGAACAGGTTGGAAGATTGGAATCTTTCCCTCATTTTTTCCGTCACGCCGTCATCCGTTAGAATAACAACCCGGAAGCCTTTCTCCAATAACGTTTTGACGACATCCGTTTGAAGAAAATAAACGATCGCCAGCCCATGATCGGCACTGATCATGATCGTTTTTGTCTGATTCGTTTGATCCATTATCTTTCCTTTTTCCCGCATTCCGTCGCCTATCGTCTTAAGAAACAGGTATTCCTCTTAAAACTCCCCGTGGCGATCTTATTTTTGTCTGTCATCATAGTACCAGCGGAAAATTTGATTATATAATCCCAACAGAGTTTTTTTAACCGGAGGCATATCCAACAAGCGATTCCGTTCGGCTGTTTTCTTTGATCGGGCCTTTTCTTGAACCGCATCTGCCAAAGTATTACTCATATTCATCACATACGGCTGAACAGGCATCAAACGCAACAGCCCTTTCTCATTCATTCTTAAATCCAACTCTTTAACCTGTCCCATTGGACGATCCATTTGAAACGGCAAAAACTCAGATAACACCTTTTTATATGCGGTGAACTGCCAATGCGAGGCACCGGCGATTGCTTGGACACCGTGATAGGTCAGCAAATGATCGCAAGTGGCTTCATAATGCGAACGAATTTCCTCTTCCGTTTGCCCCAAACTCAGATCAAATTCGCGGAACACTTCAAAAGGGACGAATTGTCCGGATTCCAATTTTACATCTTCCGTCTTTTCAGCCCAATCCAATGTTGCGGTATAGAATTGAGGGTTTGTACGAAAAGGACGGGCTGTCACCATTCCGACATTCGGATAGGTTTCAAGGATTTCAATCGATTTGGAAAGCCATCCGGGTGAAAAAAGACAATCATTATCGGCATAGGCGATAATCTCTCCCGGAGCGCCATTTAAGATAATATTCCAAGCCCCCCCTTTCCCGAGATTTTTTTCGGATAAGAAAAGGTACCGGATTCTTCCTTGTTCCAATTCATCCCGCAAAAAATCTTTAACCTCAGAACAGCTGCCATTGTCAAAAACCATCAAATCATATTCGACGTCTGCGGTACTTTCGGCAATGCTGTCCAGACAAGCATGCAAGACTTGGGGTAATTCGGCGTAAAAGCCGCTGATAAACGGAATGTAATTCAAAATCGCGACCGTTACCCGAGCCGGTTTCGCGACATTGTTAACAAATTTTGCCGGATTTTGACCGATCCGCATAATTTTCCTTTTTATTTCCCATTCTCGTCAAAGCTCGATCAAGAGCGCTTCACGAAAAGTTTTTAAATTCGAAAAGATCTCAATCTTTCTTGTTTCTCGAGCGAAATTCACGATAGGCTTTTTCCGGATGAAACACGGCAAAACCGACCTCGCCCAATACTCTTGATTTCAATTTTATCAGTGGGAAGATTTCCATTTCCCGTAGGATCTTTTTCTTTGTTCGAGGAGGACGTACCAAATTTCCGTTCGACTCCAATTGCCAATCACAATCCAAAAGCGTGAAAATCGTGCGCTTTCCACCGGCTAATTCCACATTATGTTTCGATTCCGGCAACCGATAATGGGATTGACCGTTAGGCAAATGGGCGTAATCATGATCCTGATGGATGATATCGATCGCTTTTGTACAGTCGATCAGCTTCCAGCCTTGTTTCCGTGCTTCATAAAACATCCAATTATCCCAACCCGAACGTCCGATCGCAAAATCCGGGATTTTTTCGAAACAAATGCGCGGGAAAATGAAATAATCACTGCCGCCGGCCGGGTGCCTGCGTCCGCGATCTGCCAGTTCTTTCCGAAGCTTTCCTTGCCAATTATTTGAAAAATCAATTTTTCGAGGTATATCCAAGTCCCAACGCTGCCCGACTAAAAGAAATTTCTTTTCCTTTTCCATCATTCGTCGAGCTTGTTCGAGAAAATCCGGGAAGAGAATAATATCCGCATTCACGTATGCCAAAAGTGGAGAATCCGAAGTATCTCTTGCGAGTGCGAAAATATCGCTCAGAAGCGGCGTACCGGATTCATTGCGTTTTACCTCCGCAATATATCGCACTCCCAATTCTTCGGCCGCTTCCCGAACGCCGATATCTTCGCCGATCAAAACAATGTCTACATCCTCTCCCAATTGTTTCCACGATTGAATGGCATTCCATTGAATCGTTGCGATATGCTCGCGATTAAACGGTTTGGGAGAGATAAAAATCGTCATGGTCGTCATAATGATTTTTTATCCCTGAGGATTCGCTCGTCGATTGCATCAACCTGTTTGGCATGGGTTGTTTCGTTTATCTGTTCCAATTCGGGGAATCGCTCAACCAGTTCAAGCACTTCCGTCCAGGATGCATGCAACGGATCGGGTAACCGCCGGAAAATTTCCTGTAATAATTCGAAATCATCCGGCGTATCGGCAGTCCATCGATGCATTCCACAATCCGGGTCATGATCCAGAATCGCCACCTTAAAACGACCTTCGGGGGTATAAAACCACGGCATGACATGTTCGCGCTCGAAAGGTTTATCCGCTTCTTTCCACGCTCTCTCCAATAAAGGAAACGAAACCACTTCGACGTCCAATCCAATGGGAAAGGTTCGATGCCAAGGAGGGGGTAAACGATTCGCTGCGAAATCCGCTCCGGTCGTTTCATATAACGAGACGACATCATCAATTACATTCGGATCGATCAAAGGACAATCCGCGGTAACCCGCACGATGCGATCCGTCCCTCTCCAAAGAGCGGTTTGATAATAACGATCGAGGACATCATAAGTCGATCCTCGATAACAGGGCACCGAGTTGACTTCACACCAATCGGCGACGGCATCATCGGAAGGATCGGTCGTTGTGGCGACCACCGTTTCGTCAATTTTTTTTGCCTGTTCTCCGCGCTTGATAACCCATTCCAGCATCGGCTTACCGGATAAGTTTTTCATCACTTTCCCGGGTAAACGGCTGGATCCCATTCGGGCTTGAATGATGAGTGTCGTCTTCATTTGTTATTTCGAATCGTATCGGCTGTTACAAACTGTAACGGCATTCCGGTAAGCTTCCGTCAGCCGATATTTATTCTTCTCCCAATCCGCTTTTTCTTCGATCAGTCTTCGTGCGGAAGCGGTAATATTTTGCATTTCCCCACGATTTCGATAGCAGAAAAGAATTTTATCAGCCATTTGGGCAGAATCGCCTGTTTTAAACAAAAAACCTGTCCTTCCATCCTCCACCCATTCCAAATTTCCCGGAATATCCGAAACCAGAACGGGAATTTCACATGCCATCGCTTCCAACAGGGATACGGAAGATCCGTCTGTGATCGATGCACTTAAATAAAGATCCGCCGCCCGGTAATAATCGATTAATTGATCATTCGGCTTTCTGCCGAGCCACAAAATGCGATCCCTAATTTCTTTGGGAGCAGCATCCGCAATATTTCGTAATAAGTTGAATTGGCTGCCATCCGCTAAAATTGCCAATTTCAGTTTCGGTTCTTTTGCGGCAGCGGCGATAAATGCGGAAAGTGTAATATCCACCCGATAATTCGGTTCAAGGGACCGTGTACTCAGCAACAGGAATTCATCTTCTTCAGCCAATTCCCGCCGAACGGCACTGCTCCCTTTGCAAAATTGCTTGGGATCGATTCCCCAAGGGAAAATCGTCGCATGATCTTTTTTCAGTCCCAAAGGGATTGCCGTATCTCGTTCGACATAACAGTCACCCAGGAACCAATCAGCTTGATGCAGGGCAATCGCAGCGTTTTGTTTCAGTCTCGGATCCGCTTCGATATCATGCATCAGGTCGAACCCCCATGACATCGCCGCATGCGGATGAAGGTCCGCTTCGGCTGTCAACCATGAAACATCCGTTAATGGTCC
>JALHEL010000448.1 GCA_022837205.1 Leptolinea sp. | reverse complement strand
GCTCTATTTTTCCGACTTAACCGGTAAGTTCTATTGGAATCAAGCGCCTGTTCTTCCGGTTAAAAATTTGAGCCCATTCGCTGCCGAAGAAGCTTTCAGCGTCTATGATCATCCTCCCGTATGGATTTTCCGAAAAACCGCCGATTTTGACTTATCGAAAGCAAAAGCCATCTTAGATCGTACCGATTTATCGAAAGTAATCGTTCAGGGACCGACGGAAGCTGTTTGGCCGGAAGGATATGCCGATTCAGAAGAATAGTTCCGAAGCGAAACAAAATCGCCGATTTTTTCACCGCATCCTGTAAAGAAATCGGCGGAACTTTCTTGTCAGTTCCGGAAAGGACTGCTATAATGCTGTTTGCACCTGGGGCGCATAGCTCAGTTGGTTAGAGCGCTTGTATCACACACAAGAGGTCCGGGGGTTCGAGTCCCTTTGCGCCCACTTTTTTCTTCCTTTTTGTCCTACAATCGATCCATTTGATTCACCACAGCAGTGAAAGTTGTTTTATATGGAAATTACTTTTTCGGCTTTGAATTGGGCGTCGATAATATCGCTCATACCTCCGACAATCCCAACCGCGACCTGATCGACCAAGTTGTAAAAGTTCAGGCAGGTGGAACACAGAATTAAGCGCACGCCCTTCTTTTCGAGGGATTTTAAAGTATCGATGACCGGTGATCCGTTTGTCGCCAACTTTACGCCGTCAGTATAAAGACAAATCGCTGCCGGCAGAATATTATTTTCATCGATCAACTTAAGATAAACCGAAATCAGTTTTAATTGCAGTTCGGGAGTCCCTTCACCCATCCCGTTCCGGGTTATTAAAATAACCGTTTCCGACGCAGGAATTGACATATGATTCTCCTTATAGATCCGATTGCCGGTTGAGATTTTTCATAAAGAACTGACCGAATTTCAAACGGCAATCATCCAAATAATTGAAAATACTTGGGAAATATTATACCCGACTAATACTCATTCATAAAATATTTTTATTTTAAATTTAAGAAAGAAGTCTTATCGATTTTTTTGAGTGGACAGAACAATGATCAAAATTCATTTCAATCGGAAATCATAAATGCCGTCGATAATCGGATAATCCCGACCGCAAGAATGGCAATGCACTTTTTCGGACTCTTCGACAATTTCGTAGCTATGGCAATTTGGACATTTAAAAAATTCCCATTCGACTGCGTCCGGTTTCTCCGACGACTGTCGATTGCGAATGAAAATACTCGGACTCAGCTTGAACGGGGAAGCTAAATATTGCAGGGCGGATTCCAGCTTCAACATCCAGCCCAGATTTTTTTCTTTCTTCAGCGATTCGATTCGTAAATTTGAAACAGTCAATACCTTTTCCGGTATAAACCCGTTTTCTGTCAGTACTTTTCTTACGGTATCGGGGTGATTATCAAAGTTCAGTTCGGCGAACTCCACTTGTTCGGGAGAAAAAGGATTCCAATCCTGTTTACCGGTTAAATATCGAAAAATCGCCTTCAAATTTCTTTTATTGGCAAATTCCAAAATAAAAACGGACTGATATTGCATAACCCGTTGGATCTCAGCCAAAGCCGAATT
>JALHEL010000050.1 GCA_022837205.1 Leptolinea sp. | reverse complement strand
AGAAGATCACTCGTATACTTCTCTTTTAATTCAAACGGAGTTCCGCGAGCGGCAATCTTTCCCTCGTCAATCACGACGACATAATCCGCTTCAGCCGCTTCCTCCATATAATGCGTTGTTAAAAAGATTGTCATTTCCCGGTCGCGTTGTAATTTTCGGATAACTTCCCATAAATTCTTACGGGTTTGCGGATCCAGCCCGGTGGTCGGTTCATCCAGAAACAGAATTTGGGGTGTGTTAATCAGAGCACGTGTGATATCCGCTCTGCGTCGCTGTCCGCCGGAAATTTTCCCATAACGTTGTTTCGCATAATCTTGAATTCCGGTAGTTAAAATGGCATTCTTTACGGACTCTCTGATCCGGTCTTTATTGAATCCGTAGAAACCGGCTCGGAAGAAGAGATTTTCTTCCACCGTCAATAAACGATCCAAAAGATTATCCTGATAAACGACTCCGATCGAAGACCGGATCTTATCATCCTCTTTTCCCAGTACCAAACCATCCACGATTACTGTTCCCTTATCGGGCATGAGAACGGTTGTAATGATATCAATTGTCGTTGATTTTCCGGCACCGTTCGGCCCGAGAAAAGCAAAAAGATCCCCTTTTTCAACATAAAAACTGATATCTTGTACAGCTTTGACGGGGCCGTAAGATTTTGACAGTTTGTCGACTTCGATAATTTTCGTCATGAACCCCTTTTCTTTCCGTGTTTATCAGATGCCGGTCCCGATTTCGAATTATTTTGAATTCAAATGGATTTTTTCCCTATCATTCTGCAAATTCCTGTTTCGGTTCAAAAATCCGACAAATCTAAGTATACTTGAAGACGCTATGAATAATAAATTTTTACCCGAAGTGAAGCTTTTGGAATCTCCGGATTGGAAAGATTATATGCTTTTGGACAGCGGAGCAGGACGAAAACTGGAAAGATTCGGCAGATATATTCTGATTCGCCCGGAAGCGGAAGCTATGTGGAGCCCGTTACTGCCCGAAACGGAATGGAATAAAGCTTCTGCTGAATTTAAACCTTCTCCTGAGGAAAACGGCGGCCATTGGATTTTTTATGAGAAAGATATTCATCCTTGGAATATCGGTTATAAAAATCTCAAATTTCAGCTGATGTTATCCAACTCCAAACAGGTTGGCGTGTTTCCCGAACAAGCCTGCCAATGGGATTGGGTGTCTTCCCTAATCCGAAATTCGGAGAAACCGGTTAAAGTATTAAATCTCTTTGGCTATACCGGTGCGATTACCATGGCCGCAGCCGAGGCGGGAGCGGAAATAACTCATCTGGACGCCTCTAAAAAAGCTGTGGATTGGGCAAAGGAAAATCAAAAATTGTCATCTTTGGAACAAACACCCATTCGGTGGATTATCGATGACGGGTTAAAGTTTGTTCAGAGAGAAGCACGGCGCGGTTCCTTTTACCGGGGAATCATTTTGGATCCGCCGAAATTTGGGCGAGGCCCCAAAGGGGAAGTTTGGGAATTTTATAAGAACTTTCCGGAATTGATTCAAGCCTGTCGAAATATTTTGGATTCCGAGGCTTTGTTTTTGTTGGTTACTGCTTATGCCGTCAAGGCTTCTTCCGTAACAGTTTATAATACGGTCAATGAAGTAATGAAAGGGATGGGTGGCAGTGTTTCCGCTGGAGAAGTATGTTTAAAGGACAAGTCCGGGGGTAGGTTACTGTCAATGGCGGTTTACAGCCGGTGGCAAAAGGAGAAATAAAAAATGAATTCCGAAAAAATGGCAATTATCGGTATCGGGGTGATGGGAAAAGCAATATTGACAGGTATCTTGAAAAAAAGGCTGATCTCTCCGCAAAATATTTCTGTTTATGATACCGATGCCGACAAAATGCGGTCTGCTTATGAGGAATTGGGAGTCAATCCTTCAGACAGCGGGACAGACGCGATCCGTGACGCGGATGTGATTTTGATCGCGGTAAAACCGCAATTTCTTTCCGAGGTGTTTGGCGAATTGAAAAATAAAATTCATCCGGATGCGCTGGTGATATCCATTGTTGCGGGTGTCCCGATTGAACAGTTCCAAAAGGGACTGGGTCACGAGCGGGTTGTCCGTGTGATGCCCAACACGCCGGCACAAATCGGTGAAGGGGTTTCCGGATGGTTTGCGTCTCGTGAAGTGGCTGCCGATCAACGGAATCTGGCACAAGAAATCCTCGCTTGTACGGGATATGCCTTTGAGTTGAAATCCGAAGGCCAATTGGATCAAATAACAGCGGTTTCGGGTTCGGGTCCGGCTTATGTATTTCTGTTTATCGAAGCGATGATCGATACAGCGGTTCATCTGGGGTTATCGCGACCTTTGGCGACTGAAATCGTTATTCGAACCGTCAAAGGGTCGACCGATTATCTTGCCATGCGAAAAGAGCACCCGGCTGTATTACGAAATGAAGTCACCTCACCCGGCGGGACGACAGCCGAAGCCGTTTTCGAATTGGAAAAATTGGGTTTTCGCAATGCGATTGCCGAAGCAATGTGGGCGTGCTACGAACGGACAATTGAGCTGGGCAAAGGTTCCGAGGGAAGTCATTGAAAGTTTTTTTGGATTCTGTCGGCTGTCGCTTGAATCAAGCCGAATTGGAACAATTTGCGGCAAAATTCAAACAATACGGTTACGAAATTGCGGACAGTGCCGACGAAGCCGATTTAGCGATTATCAATACCTGTTCGGTGACGAAAGAAGCGGCTTCGGATTCGAGAGGAAAAATTCGAAATGCCGCTCGATCCGGACATACTCAAGTAATCGTCACCGGTTGTTGGTCGGAAACGGAACCGGAAGCCGCCTCAAAAATGCCGGGAGTAACACAGGTCATTCGAAATCACGAAAAAGAACAGATTGCCTCAATTGTCACCGGAATACCGGAACCGTTTACAAATCCTGTTTCAATTAAGCGTGAAATCTTACCCGGTGAGCATTTTCGGAACCGGGCTTTTATAAAAGTTCAGGACGGATGCGACAATTATTGCACATTCTGCCTTACGCGATTGGCTCGAGGCAAATCGCGTAGTGTGGCGGCTGAAACGATTTTACAGGATATTCGTGCGGCGGAAAACGGCGGCGGAAAAGAAATTGTTTTGACCGGTGTGAATCTCGGAGCATGGGGAATGGATCTCAATCCGCCACAAGGGTTACGAGATTTATTGAATCGACTGCTGGCGGAAACTTCGATTCCGCGAATTCGGTTATCCTCTTTGGAATCATGGAATCTGGATGAAGCATTTATAAGTCTATGGGAAAATAAACGCTTGTGTCCTCATCTCCATTTGCCGTTGCAATCGGGCTCGGAAGCGGTACTGAAACGAATGGCACGCCGAAACAGTTTGCCTGATTTTTTACGTCTGATTCAATGTGTAAGACAAATCAATCCCCTTTTTTCCGTGACTACCGATATCATCGTCGGTTTCCCCGGAGAAACCGACGATGACTTTCAACGGACGCTTGATTTTGTCCGGACGGCGGCTTTCAGCGGCGGGCATGTGTTTACCTATTCTGTCAGACCGGGAACCGCGGCGGCGAAATTAGACGGAAGAATTCCCAAAGATGTGAAACGGGAACGATCGAAAATATTGCGGGAACAATTGGATGAACAAAGAAAATCTTTCGGCATGAAAATGATCGGGACAACCACAAATGTGCTTTGGGAGTCTGCCGAACCGATCAACAAAGAAAATTGCCGATTGAAGGGATTCAGTGAAAATTACCTGCCGGTGAAATGTTTGGGCAGTCAAAACTTATTGAACCAAATCAGCAACGTAGAGGTGACTGATTTTGACGGCATTTCACTGGCAGGTAAAATCATCTCTTGATCGAATGATTAAATCGCAACCGGTTCGGCGTCCGGATGTTCTCCCGACCACCCCGTAACGGGCATCGCCATTATTTTTTCCATATCTTCTTCCGAAATCTCAAAATCGAAAACGTCCAGATTCTGAGCCATTCGTTCGGGAGAGGAGGCTTTCGGAAGCGGCAGAACATTATTTTGCAAACTAAAACGGATGCAAAGTTGCGGGACGGATTTATTATATTTTGCCGCAATTTCTTTCAGCAGCGGGTTATCTATCAGCCGGGCTCGCCCGATCGGACTCCATGCTTCTACCTGGATTCGTAACGACCGGCAGAAATTGACCGTCTCCGTTTGGGTGTATCCCGGATGAAATTCAATTTGATCGACTGCCGGCATTATTTTACAGGAATTTAAAATCACATCCAAATGATGCGGCAGAAAGTTACTGACTCCGATTGCCCGCACTTTTTTCTCATCATATAATTCTTCGAGAGCCTTCCAAGTTTCCACAACAATCTTTTTCCAATCACATACGAGGTCAGGCCGCGGCCAATGAATTAAATACAGATCCAGATAATCGGTTTTCAACTGTTTACAAGAATCATTAAAGGCCTGCAACGTATTTTGATAGCCCATCTGAGTTTTCCACAGTTTCGAAGTCAGGAAGAAATGATCTCTTGGCAAGCCGGATTTTTTAACAGCAGAACCGACAATGGCCTCGTTTTCATAGAATGAAGCGGTATCAAATAATGTATAACCCTGACGGATCGCTTCCTTAATAACGGATTCATCTCCGTTTTCGGCCGCTTTATAGGTACCAAAACCTATTTTAGGAATTCTGACATTATTATTCAAAGTGAAAAATCCGATGTCTTTACTCATTTTATTTCTCCTTTTCTGTCATTCATTCTTTTCTCGTTTACAGAATAGCATATTTTATAAATGAAACCATCAATAATTGCCCGGACCGAAGCAAACAGCTCCCGGAACCGCCACCAGATTTCATCATCAATCCGATGTCTTTTCAGGTCTACCGGCATACCGATCGCATCGATTCCGACGCTGACCGCCAGCCAAAGAACACGCGGCAAATGAAAAGGTTGCGTGATTAAAACAGCTTGATGAATATTAAAGTCGCATATCGCATTTCGGCATGAATCGAACGAACGGTGTCCGTTCGGATCAATCAAAATATCTTTTTCGGAGATGCCCAAAGTCATTGCCGCGATTTTCATGGCTTGCGGTTCATTATAATAAAGCGAATGGTTATCCCCCGTCAACAGAACTTTTCTGATCTTTCCGGCTCGATAAAGCATTGCGGCAGTTTGAATCCTTTCCATCAGAACGTTGCTGGGAAGCCCTGTTTTTTCTAAGCCTGCGCCAAAAACGATACCGTATTCGTTGCGGGGAATGGATGTCAACGAAAAAATCCGTTTTTTTGCCCAAAGACCGATGATGATTCGGATCAACAGAAGAACGGTCAGGATAATAAAAATTGTCATCTTTGTCATCGATATTTTAATCCTGTAAAATCAATCCATTCAACCGATTCCGAATATAATCAATAAGAAAATGAGGCATCATGGATCAGAGATTTAAAATCATTCAACCTACTAATATTATACAAGCAGAGTTGCCTGACGGACGATTGATTGAAGGACCGCGCGGCGGAACAGTGGAAGAATTTCTGCAGCCCATTGTTTCGGAATTGGAATTTCCGCTCGTTGCGGCGATTGTCAATAAAGAATTACGAGAGCTCAGTTACCCGTTAATCAGTAATGCGAATATCGAACCGGTTACAACCGCTCAATCGGATGGCAAAAATATCTATCGTAGATCGCTTGTCTATTTACTCTCGGCGACATTCGAAAGAATGATGCCTGACTATGAATTAATGGTAGATCATTCCATTCATTCAGGCGGCTTGTTTTGCAGAATCAAAGGACCGGAACTGCAGGATCCGAAGGGATTTTATAAAAAGCTTCAGACGGAAATGCAGGCGACTATCGATGCAAATTTACCCATT
Organism: Leptolinea sp.; assembly: GCA_022837205.1. GTDB lineage: Bacteria > Chloroflexota > Anaerolineae > Anaerolineales > Anaerolineaceae > Flexilinea. The sequence continues at coordinate 2,837 of JALHEL010000050.1, read as the reverse complement.
CTGCGGGTAAAGCTGACGATTGAAGAAGCTCAAGCCCTTTTTACATCGAAACATCAACAGGAAAAAGCCGATTTATTGAAATATCGGAAAAAAGATTACCTGACAGCCTATAAGTTGGGGGATTTCGTTGATTATCATTACGGGTACATGGTCCCTTCGACAGGTTACCTGAAGGTTTTCGGAATTGAACCGGCGGGCAGACCCAATGAATTTTTCCTGCGTTATCCCAGCGACGGTAAATCAAATGTGATTCAAAAATTGGATGAATCATCGAAGATGATGTCTGAATTTCGTCGATATGGGGATTGGTTGCAACGGCTTGGGATTGACTCGATCGCGTCCCTGAATCAAGCTATCGAAAGTGACCGTATTCAGGAAGTGATTTTGGTCAGCGAAGCTCTGCATGATCAAAAGTTTGTCCAAATTGCGAGAGATATCGTCGAGCGTAAAAATGAAGTCAAGGTGGTCTTGATTGCGGGACCGTCTTCCTCCGGAAAAACCACATTTTCTAAGAGGTTATCGATCGAACTTTTAGCTTTGGGAATCTCACCGATTCCGATCGAAATGGATGATTTTTTTGTCGATCGGGAACGAAGCCCACGGACTCCCGACGGAAATTATGACTTTGAATCGATTGATAATTTAAATTTGGATTTGATGGATCGTTGTACCGACCGTTTAATTGCCGGCGAGGAGGTACAATTGCCCCGTTTTGACTTTTTTGACGGAAAGAGTAAACCCGGGAAAATCTTAAAAATGAAGAAAGATCAATTATTGATCTTTGAAGGAATTCACGGACTCAATCCGAAACTGTTACCGGGAATATCCCCCGAAAAAAAATATCGGATTTTTGTATCGCCCCTGACACAATTAAATGTGGATAGATATAACCGGGTCTCGACGGTAGATACCCGCCTCATCCGCCGGGTGGTGAGAGATTATCGGGATCGCGGCTACAGCGCTCAAGAAACGATCGCACGGTGGGAATCCGTCCGTGAAGGCGAAGAAAAATACATTATCCCGCACCAACGTTTGGCGGATGAATATTGCAATACCTCATTGGTCTATGAATTGTCTGCTCTGAAACCGATGGCCGAAACCGCTCTAAGACAGGTGCAGTGGGGATCCTGGGAATATATCGAGGCAAAACGTTTGCTCTCATTCCTTGAATGGGTTTTGCCTTTACCCGATGGGTTAGTCCCGGCGAATTCTATTTTGGCGGAATTCATCGGCGGATCCAATTTGAAGAATTTTACCGTTTGGTAATCAAAACAAAAAGGGAACAAAAAGCATTATTAAGATTCTTTTTGTTCCCTTTTGTCGGATTTTATAACTTAGGGTAGCGACTGATAATCGTTGCCTGGCTCGGAATTACCGTTCGATCTCCCGGTTGAAGTGAGCTCGGATCTTTCAATTCCAATTTTTCGCTGTTTTGGTAAATGAATATGGAAGTTCCTTCTTGTTTATAGGCGCTTTCGATCATGGCCATTCCGATAATCCAGCCATCCTTATCCACCGAACAACTGGTGACGCGACCGATAACCCTTCCCTTCGAATCCAAAACCGGATCATTGGTATGTGCCATTCGAACGGCTTTTTCATTGAATTTGAAGCGCACGATTTCCTGCTTTTGTTCTTTTACATGTTTCAGATAAGCGTTGCGCCCGATAAACCAAGGTTTATAGGTTTTTACAAAATGGGAAAAACCCGCTTCATTGACACGGTAATTCATCGGACCGGCCAATTCATGCCCGTAAAGCGGTAAACCGGCTTCGATTCGCAAGGAATCACGAGCACCCAAACCGCAAGGCATTAAACCATCAGCTTTACCGGCCTCAAGCAGCTTGTTCCAAAGTTCGGGAAGCTTTGCCGGATGAACAAAAAGTTCATAAGAAATTTTTTCTCCCGTATAACCGGTGCGCGCAATGTAGAGATCAAATCCGGCTAAGTTAACATGGGTGACATGACCTTTTTCCAGTTTGTCGATTTTTTTCCGATCTTCCGGAGCGGCATCGAGCGCGGCTAAAATCCGTTTGGAAGCCTGGCCTTGTAAAGCTAAGTCCACGCGCATCCTTTCCCCCGCTTCCGGACTGCGAAGATTTTCCAATATGCTGTTTCGGCCGAATGCCCGAGAGAGAGGGGATTCTCGATCAATTAATATTTCATCATTATGAACGGCATTCAACCAAGCCCAATCTTTGTCATCATTCGATGCGTTGACCACAACCAAATATTTCTGCGGTTCGATCGCATAGACGATGAGATCATCGATTACATTCGCATCCAAATCCAAGAAATGTGTATAGCAAGTATCTCCGACTTCCAATGCTGAAATGTCATTTCCGCATACGCTGTCCAAAAAGGCGCAGGCATCTTTCCCCGAAACCTGATAAACACCCATGTGCGACACATCAAATAATCCGGCGGCATTGCGTACCGCTTGATGCTCTTCTTTGATCGAGGTATACCAAAGGGGCATATCCCAACCGGCGAAAGGCATCATTTTAGCGCCTAAAGTGATATGAATATCATGAAGCGGCGTGAGTTTCGACGGTTGGGTCTCTTGATTTTCATAGACAGAAAAATCAAATTCGGGTAAACCGATTCCCTCTTTGCGTTTTTTCCCGATTGCATAAGGTTTTTCGAATTCACTGATCACGCTCTCATTGCCCTTGATTCCGATCGTCTCACTAATAAATACAGGACCCGGAAGTTTCATTCTCAAATCATCATCGAAACGAATAAAACCATCCGAAAGATCCCGCAACCAAGCGGCAACCACATTAATTTTTTCCGACGGACAACCGAACTGATATCCATCTTCTCTCAGCATCAAA
>JALHEL010000447.1 GCA_022837205.1 Leptolinea sp. | reverse complement strand
GAATATGGATATGCTCAGGAGTAATACCAGAGCCAATAAGATGGAAAGTGTTTGTTTTTTCATTAGATTATGACCTCATTTCTTTCGAAATAATAATTTCTTATTTCCGTCCCCCAATAATTTGGGTTTGATTTCTATGTTGCAATATCAATGCCATTTATCGATTTTCCTTTATTTTCCCGAAAACTTTTCGGGAAATATTTAACCGATGTCTTCTATGCGTGCAGGAATCGCGCCAAAATGAAGGGTTTTGAAAAATGTCTGAAAATCTCTTCAGAGAGGGACAAATAATTCGATCAATCGAGTAAAAAAAAGAAGAAGCGGGGAATCAATTCACCCGCCTCCTCTTTTTTTACCGCTAAATGATTTTTTTACTGATTTCGATTCGATAACCAATCGATCAACAGACGAACCCCAAAGCCGGTGGCACCGGGGACGGAATAATCGGTTCCTTCATCAAGGTCAGCAACGCCGGCTATATCCAAATGCGCCCATGGGACCTCATCGGAAACAAATTCTTTCAGGAACATTCCCCCGGTCACGGGAGAAGCCAGACGACCGCCCGAGTTTTTAATATCCGCATCTTTTCCCTTAATCAACTTGGCATAATCTTCATCATTGGGCAGTTGCCAAATGCGTTCCCATGTCCTTTCCCCCGATTCAAACAATTCCCGATAAAGGGACTGATTGTTTGTGAGCACTCCGGCTCGTACGTGCCCGTAAGCGACGGCACATCCGCCGGTAAGGGTTGCCAGGTCGATGATGGCTTGCGGGCTGAAATTTTGTTGGGCATATGTTAATCCGTCCGCCAATACCAACCGCCCTTCCGCGTCGGTCGAGATCACCTCAATACTTTTACCGGAGAGACTGATCAGAATATCATCCGGACGATAAGAATTTTGGCTCAACATATTCTCTGCAGCGCAGATGATTCCGATAATCGGGGTCGCGATTTTCAACTGAGAAGCGGCTCTCAAAACTCCCAGGACAGCCATCGCTCCGCACTTATCATATTTCATCCCGACCATGCTGTCGCCGGGTTTAATCGAATAGCCACCCGAATCAAATGTAAGCGCTTTGCCGACTAATACGACCGGTTTTTCTTTTTCCGTTCCTTTATATTCGAGAATGATCATGCGGGAAGGCGTTTTACTTCCCTGACCGACCGCTACGATGGCGCCGGCTCCCATTTCGGTTAATTGCTTGTCATCCAAAATTTTGCAATTCAAGCCGAATTGTTTTGCAAATTTTTGTGCCCGTTCGGAAAGTGTCTGAGGATTAATGATCGCAGCTGGTTCATGTGCCCATTCCCGTGCCATATTCACCGCATCACAAACCGTCTTACATGTTTGCAACAATATATCTTCCGAAGAATCAAGATAAATGACGGAATCGACGGGATCCTCTTTTTTCTTGTACTTGTCAAAGGAAAACGAACCCAGCAACAACCCTTCCAACAAAGCTTTATGATCTTTGTCGTTCAGATCGGCGGGGATTTGAAGCGCCGCGGTTTTGATGCCGTTCTTCTTGATCCATTTCGCGATGATTCCTCCGAGGGAGCGGTATGTATCGGCATTGATTTTTT
>JALHEL010000446.1 GCA_022837205.1 Leptolinea sp. | reverse complement strand
TTGATACCGAACAAATCTAAAATAAAAGTAATTGCGATGAAATAAATAATGAATTTGACGAAGCTGTTCAAAGCCGAAAAAACGGTGATCTTTTTGCTTTCCGGTACCTTCGGAAATTTATGGGATGAAAAACGTCTGAGAGCTTTATTGATGATCAAAAGAACGATCTTCATCACGGCATAAATAAGAATCGCCAAGATGATCTTTCCCAATAAATTGGTTTTTCCCAGATCATCAAGAAACAAATTTTGGATGGAATGAATCAGTTGACTCATCGTATACCGATCCTGTTCTGAAGTGAAAAGCTGAAACCTGTACCGGCAGGGTTGAGCTTAGTTTAACGCCTCACGCAGCTTTTCCGCATTTTCGGTCATAATGCTGAGATAGGTAATTCCTGAATCGATATCCTCCTGCGAGACATTATGAGCGGAATGGAGCAGCATGGTTTTGGCTCCGGTCGCATCCGCAATCGCATCGGCGATCTTATGCGTGGAAAATTCGATATAAAAAACAACCGGAATTTTTTCCGTTTTTACCTTGTCAATGAGAAATGCCACGGTCGAAGCGCTGGGTTCGACTTCCGCACTGCAGCCGGGAAAAGCCGCATAATATTCCAATCCGTATTCTTCCGTCAGATAACGGAAAGGGAATCGATCGCCGACAATAATGGTCTGACGCTTAGCGGATTTTACAATGTCCCGAAAAGTTTGATCCAGCTCTTGTAATTTCTGATCGAGTGCCGCGCGATGATTCTCAAAATCAGGTGCATGAGCGGGATCCGATTCGGTTAATGACGCAGCGATGGCATCCGCCATCTTGATTGCGTTCAGTGGAGAAAGCCAGATATGTTCATCATATACCACATCGGATTCATCGGATGATCGGGATTCCTCTTCCGCCTGCATTCCCGGGACGACTTCTTCCGGCAAAGCGTTTACGGAATGGATCAACACCAGTGTTTTCGGTTTTTTATCACCCAACGAGGAAAGGATTTGATCGACCCAGATATCACTTTCTCCGCCGATATAAATGAACAAATCCGCGTTTTGGATTTTCAGGATATCCCGCGGAGTCGGCTCATAAGAATGGCTGTCCGCGCCCGGCGGCAGCAGCATAGAAACTTCGGCAAAGTCACCGGCAACTGTCCGGGTGAAATCATAAATCGGAAAAATCGTCGTAAGGATGTTCAATTTTTGATCCTGTGCAGCGACGAAACCTACCTTTACGAAGAGAATAACAAGGATTTGAATCAAAATATATATTCTTTTTTTCATATCGACGAATTATAGCATGCCTCCCATAAACGGATGGATCCCCCGGCAGTTTATATTTCCCTCGCCCGTTGGGAGAGGGTCAGGTTATGGGGAGAACTCGGCGCGGTACGCACCTCGTACCTCGGCGTGCTTCGCAAGGACGCCGTCCCCTACGTATGCCCTTTCGGGCATGATTATAAAAAAGGGTCGGTTTGGAACCGACCCCTACAATATTTTTCACAACCACAGGACGCGTCCGCTTTTCCCCTCGCCCGTTGGGAGAGGGTCAGGGTGAGGGAAGATTCGATACGGGACGTCGAGGACGCCGTCCCCTAC
>JALHEL010000445.1 GCA_022837205.1 Leptolinea sp. | reverse complement strand
TCCTTGATTTTTCTACTGTATCAAAGTATAAAGATTGCAGGCAATCCGGTGCATTGCGCTTGGGGGAAACGGGACATTAACAACTGGATAGAGCAAAAAATCAATGAGTCGCCTTTCCTGAATCTCATTTTTACGAAGGAGTAAAGGAAATGGCGAAAAAAAGAGGAAATAACGAAGGATCGATCTACAAGCTCCCAAGCGGGAGCTGGAGAGCGCAGATTTACATCAACGGTCAGAGATTGGGTAAAACGAGAAAGTCGAAAATTGAAGCGCAAAAATGGCTTAGAGAAACACTCGGAAAGATTGATCAGGGTTATACCGCCGATGGGTCAAATACATTGCTCGAGGTTTTCCTTAATGAATGGTTAACCTCTAAATCCAACGCGATTAAGAAGACTACCTGGAACCTTTATGAATGTGTGATCCGCAATCACATAAACCCTCACTTTGGGAAAATCAAATTATCAGATTTATCTCCGCAGAAGATTCAGTCTTTGTATAACAACAAAGCACGCTATGGAATAGGTGATCGCACAATCTGTGTTATTCATACGATACTTAACAGCAGCCTAAACAAAGCGGTCAAACTTGGTGCTATTCACACAAACCCTGTTCAAGCAACCACTCCACCTGTTTATGAAACTCCAGAAATGCAAGCCTATTCTGAACATGAAATCACGCAATTACTTTTGGCCGTCAAAGAAACCTCAATAGAAGCATTAGTTCACATGGCAATCACAATTGGATTGAGACAATCTGAAATCCTGGCCTTGAAATGGTCTGATATTGATTGGGCTCGAAATACTCTTTCTGTTCAGCGGCAATTGAAGAGGAAATTCGAAAATCAGGATTACTTCTCTTCACTTAAAACAAAATCTGGAAAGCGGACAATAACACTTGGTATCAATATGACGGATAAATTACGGGAACATCACCGACGCCAGAGCAGAATAAAAAGTGAAACAGGTGATCGATGGATTGAAAATGATCTGATTTTTCCGTCACAAAGTGGTACACCAATGAATCAACGAAACCTTCTTCGAAAATTCAAAATGATTATCCAGGAATCAGGGTTACGAGAAATCCGTTTTCACGATCTACGACACACGGCAGCTTCTTTGATGTTGAATCACGGAATCACACCCATGATTGTGGCAAATCGTCTTGGGCACTCAAAAGTAAGCGTTACACTGGATACTTATGGCCATTTATTACCCGGTATGCAGCAAGAAATGGCTGATTACATCGATGGTTTAGTTACACCAATCGAAGTCGAGTTGCACACGAATTGCACACGAATCCCTGAAAAAGAAAAAACTTCCGTTGAAGACCCGTATATGTAGGGTGTTGAGAGTTAGAATCCCCCATATTTAGTCGGGGCGAGAGGATTTGAACCTCCGACCTCTTGCACCCCATGCAAGCGCGCTAGCCGGTCTGCGCCACGCCCCGAATGCAAGCCATTATAACATGACCTTTACAGAATAAAAAGGAAGTGTATGGGTTCAATAGATGTGAGAGGGAGCGGGGACATCCCTGGGTAATGAGTCTGAATATACTCGGCAGGGGAGAGATTGGCAAGGGCGCGATGCGG
>JALHEL010000444.1 GCA_022837205.1 Leptolinea sp. | reverse complement strand
AATCGTTTCCGAGAAATTTTTTTATCGTTTTAACTTTTGTGGGAGACTCCACAATCACCAAAGAATTTGCCATAATCCCATTCTCTCTTAAAAAATAGAAAGCCCCTATAAATGGAAGAAAAAAATTTGTAAAGCTATTTTTTACGATCTTCCTTTCATTTCATTATTTAAATATCCGGAAAATAATAGTTTTATTGATTAGTTTGTTCTTTCTGCAGAAAAAAATTTTCCCGGGTGCTGCCGGACAATTCCTTTGAGTTCCATGGTGGTCAAAGCGCTGAGAATATCGGCGGACGAAAATCCCGTCACAGAAATCAAATCGTCGATGTGCATGCGTTTTTGGGAAACCAAATCGTATAATTTCTGCTCGGCGGCATTTAATTTTTCCATGGGAGGGCTTGCAGCGTTTAATGTCCCGGGAGCGGAAAATCCTTTTAGCGGTTTTCTCTGTTCTATCTGCGGCAGAATTTCTTCCAGAATATCCTCTGTGTTTTCGATGAGCTTGGCTCCCTGTTTGATCAGCTTATTCGTACCGCGCGAACCGGCGGAATCAATGCTTCCCGGTACGGCGAAAACTTCACGTCCCTGTTCCAGCGCCAGCCTCGCCGTAATCAACGAGCCGCTTTTTTCGCCTGCTTCCACAATGACAACGCCGTAGGATATGCCGCTGATAATGCGGTTGCGCGCCGGGAAATTTGTCGAACGCGGCGGCGTTCCCAGGGGGAATTCGGAAACCACGGCGCCGTTTTCGACAATGTCCGCAAATAATTTTTTATTTTCCGGAGGATAAATGACATCCAGGCCGCTGCCCAGAATCGCAACGGTTCTGCCATGAGCGGTTATAGCGCCGCGATGCGCCGACGAATCGATGCCCCGAGCCATCCCGCTGACCACCGTCACGCCCTGAAGGGCCAGGTCCCGGCTGATTCTTTCCGTCGTGTATTTACCGTAAGTGCTCGCTGCACGGGAACCGACAATGGCAAGATTGATGTCTTCTCTGCTCAAATTTCCCCGCACATATATATAAGGAGGGCGGTCATAGATATTCAATAATTGCCCCGGATAGAGCTCATCTTCGTAAGTAACTATTGTAACGTCATTTTTGCGAATAAGTTCAAGTTCTGCTTTAACATTATCCCAGCCTCTGAAATGAACAATGGCCTCTGCAATCTGACGGGAAATTCCCTCTGTTTGCTGCAGGTCGGAAACGGAAGCACCGAAAACAGCGGCAGGAGAGCCGAACCTGTCCACCAGTGCCGGAAAAGAGACGTGGCCGATGCCTTTGATTGATTTTAACGCAATCCAGTACTTTAGAATCTCATCATTCATAAATGACCCGAACGAGAAGCGTTATGGTGATGATTGGGGATTTTGAAAAATTGACAGCAACCTACATCTTGTCTGCCGGATGTGTCAAGTATTTTCAAAATGATGATCCGCCGGATGAACAAAGAGTGAAAAATGTGAAATTCTTAAAACAGTTGCTTAATTTTAAGCTTTGAGCTAGGAAACCATCAACGTTTCATAGAGGTCGTCATGTTCAAGGTAAAAAATATTCTGATTTCTTTTATCACAATTTTCTTTATTTACCTGCC
>JALHEL010000443.1 GCA_022837205.1 Leptolinea sp. | reverse complement strand
TCACTTTTTCCACTTTTCCGCTTTTTGTCACATTTCTTGAACCGTATTTCTTCCGAGAAAAGCTGAAAGCCGGCGCCGTTCTGGAAGCGCTCGGAATGCTGCTGGGCGTATCTATCCTGGTCCCGGAATTTGAGATCGGCAACCGGATGACGCAGGGAATCCTGTGGGGTATGGCGGGCAGCATCAGTTATGCATTCCTTTCGTTGATCAACCGCCGGCTCGCCGAAAAATATTCCGGCGAACAGATCAGTTTTTATGAACAATTCGTAGCGACAATTCTCTTGCTGCCTTCGTTATGGTTGATTCCTTTCAAATTATCCGGAAAAGATATGGCCGGTCTTCTTATCTTAGGGATTGTCTGCACGGGTATCGGACAAGCCTTGTTTATTACGGGGTTAAAAAACGTCCGCGTACAGACGGCGGGAATTATCTCCGGTTTGGAATCCGTTTACGGAATCATTTTTGCTTTCCTGTTTTTGGGGGAAGCGCCGGGAATCCGTGAGATTTGCGGGGGATTGATCATTCTGGGAATTTCGACCTGCGCAACATTAACGTCGGCTCGAAAAAATGCCCCGAATCGATAAAAAAACATCCTCTGAGTGATCAGAGGATGTGGTTGTCAAGCTCAAACAAATCAAATGGGTTTAGCAAATACCACCCGCCGATTGAGATATCCGCCTTCCGCGGACTCGTTTTCGCAAGTGATCAAAACCAAAGTTTTTTCATACTCCTGCGCTTTTTGTTGAACGAGAGTGAAATCATCCGGACCATACATCTCATTTGCAAAAACGCTGAACTCCATCAGATCGCCGTTCGCGTTCCGAATAAAAATCCGATCGTTCTCCTTCAAATCGCGAATAAACAGAAACGGTCCGGCTTCTTCTGCGTTCAAATGATTATGAGCGGCGATATAACTGATTCCTTCTCCCGGTAAAGCGCTGCCTTCCAATAAACCCGCGCGATCCCCGAGCCATTCAACCGCCCAGCCGCTTGCTTCATCCGGCACCTTCACCACTTCGGCATTTACATCCAGCAACGGAACCTGAAGTTGAATATTGAGAGGGGAATAAGTTAATTCGGCGGGCTGTTCGCGAATTGCCGTCAAACGGCGAGTGGAAAATCCCGTATGAGGTAAAGTCATTTCCGTATTCTGTGCCGGACACTCCCCCGTCAGGCATTGATCGGTTGTGTTTTCCTGCGGTTCGGCGGACAGGAGATTCAGTTCGGGGCTTTTTGCCTCTAACTCGGTATCGGATTCTGAAAGTTGGGCTCCGATTTCCGATTCTTCATTGAGTTGAGCAGCCATATCGACCGTTTCATTCGGAACCGCCGTCTCGATTTGAGCCGCTTGTTCGGGAGCAGTTACCGTCGCTTGCGGTAATTGAAAATCTTCCGGATATTCGAAGGTCACATCCCCAACCGGATACCAGCCTTTACCGATGGCAAATTTATCCGAACCGGACGGTTGTACGGTCTGAGGTTCTTCCGGCTCGGTTTCAGGATATCGATCGACATCTTGAGCCGCTTCATCACCGACCGCAAACCAGCCTTCTCCCAATTGGAATTTGTCGTTAATCGATGCTTGTTTTGCCTGAT
>JALHEL010000049.1 GCA_022837205.1 Leptolinea sp. | reverse complement strand
GGTTTCATGCCGGTTATGTTCTTCCCGTCAAAAATGATTTCTCCGATCGTCGGCTTATAAAATCCGCAGATCATATTAAATACGGTACTTTTTCCCGCGCCGTTAGGACCAATCAATCCGACCAGTTCCCCTTTCTCCATCGTCAAATTGAAATCGGATACAGAGGTTAGTCCGCCGAATCGCATGGTCAAATTCTTTGCTTCAAGAATGGGAGTCATAACGATCCTCCCATTTTGTCGGTGTGGACTGTTTTCTCTTGCTCTTTGGGAGGTTTCTTTTTAAAGAGTGAGAAAAACCAATCCCAAGAAAATTCTTTGGAACCTAATAAGCCCTCTCTTCTGAAAAGCATTAAGAATAAAAGCATGATTCCAAAAACCAAAACACGCATGCCCGGCATTCCGCTGAAATTGAAGTTTCCGATTTTTATCGGAGATTCAAAAACGCGAAGAAATTCGGACATAATCGAATAAATTCCGCTGGCGATAATGACACCGGTAGCACTGCGAATTCCCCCCAGCACACATATTGTGACAGCTGTATAGGTTAAAGTGGATTTAAAGGTATTAGGATCAATCGTACCCAATACACTTGCCATCAAGCCGCCGCCGATGCCTGCGAAAAATGATGATAAGACAAAAGCTTTGACCTTATTGCTGAATACATTAATTCCTAATGCTTCAGCTCCGATTTCATCTTCATTAATTGCCAATAAAGCCCGACCATAAGTACTGTTTTCAAATCGTTTCATTACGAATAAGCACACAATTGCAACCGACCAAGTCATTAATAATGTCGCAGATTGCGGAATGGCGCGTAAGCCCATAGCGCCGTTGAAAATGGACGGCATATTGACAATCAAAAGGCGTATAACTTCCGCAAAGCCCATTGTTACGATTGCAAGGTAATCTCCTCCCAAACGAAGGGCCGGGGCAGCTACGACCAATCCGAAAAGTGCCGCGAAAACACCGCCGATGATTAATGCCGGTACGAAAGGAATTTGTACGTTGCTGATAAAAGGAGCCGGGGGTTGAAGTATATACGACATTGTCTTCGTTGCCGGGCTGATTGTAAAAATGCCGACCGCATAAGCACCGATGGCGATTAACCCCGCATGTCCCAAAGATAAAAGGCCGGTATAACCATAGAGAAGTTGGAATGAAGCACCGTAGATGATATAAATGCTCCAGTATTGAAGAATGCGTATATAATAGTGATCAATTTTGCTACGCCCTATCAGTTCTAATATTACAAGAAGGATAGCAATTGCAATGATGGATAAAATAGTGTTTTTCGGCTTCTGTTTGATCATTTTATACCTTCTCTTCGCGGATCTTAACATTGAAAATTCCACCGGGGCGGAAAAGCAAGAAAATAATCATGATCGCATAGGAAAATATATCCCGAAAATTGGTATACTGAGGGAAAAATCCGATCAGCATAATTTCTGCAAATCCCAGTAAAAATCCACCGAGCATCGCACCGGGAATACTTCCGATTCCTCCGATGACGGCTCCGATAAACCCCTTGAGACCGGTGACGACACCGATATTCGGATCGAAGGCCGGATAGCGCATTCCCCAAAGATAAGCACCCATTCCGGCATAAACAACGCTCAAGGCAAATGAAAAGGCAATCACATTTTCGACATTAACGCCCATCAGCGTAACCATTTCCATATCCAGACTGACAGCTCTCATAGCCCGCCCGATTTTGGTTTTATTAACAATTAAAGTAAGGATTCCGAATAAAATGAGAGCAATCACAATAATAAACGGTGTTACCATCGGAATGATAATATTGCCGATTTTGATTGGTGTGTTTAAGAAATCAGGATGCGGAAACGCTTGAGCACGTGCGGAAAGAAACATGATAACCGATGCTTGCACAATCATCGAAATTGCAAAAGTACTTGTAAAGGCAGCCATCTTATACTGTCGCGGAACACCGTAATATAGCGCTCCCCACATTCCCAGAAAACCTGCCAACATAAAAAAATCACCGTGTGCGAGATTGATTAATTTTAAAATACCATAAATTATGGTATATCCGATTGAAATTAAAGAATACATCGCTCCCAGTGATAGCCCCATGACTACGAACTGGATAAAATTATCAAATGTCATGTTAAAAATACCTTCTTCCGGGTTCAGGATAAATAACTCAAAAAAACGGATAAACGAAAAATGAGTTACCTTCTGCAAATATTCAAGAATGACAACAAAACTATTTATTAAAAAATATAAAAAGAAAACGTTCAAAAAACTATTTGGGGCATATAAAATCGCCCCAAATAGTTTTCAAATGAGAATTTATTTTATTTTTTCTCTTCCGGTTGAATGATTGCAATTATCTTCTTGACACCATCTTTATATCCGAGAATCGTTACCGGTTTGATCGCGTCGCCATTTTCATCAATCTTGATATGACCGGTCACCCCTTCCATATCCGTCTTGTACAACGCTTCTTTAATGGCAGTCGGGTCGGTAGATCCGGCACGTTCGATCGCATCAATCAACATATTGTATGCATCCCAGGCTGTCGCAGCCGCGGCGTCTGGTTCTCGATTATATTCTTTCCGGTAATAATCGCCAAAAGCCTTTGATGCTTCGTTTTGAAATGCATCCGGATGCCAATGAGTTGAAAAATAAAAATCATTTTTAATAGCGTCGCCTGCAATTCCCTCGATTTCGGGAAGGTCAACCGCATCTCCGCCTAAAAATGGCATTGTCATCCCCAATTCCCGTGCCTGTTTGAGAATCAAACCGACTTCGGCATAATCGTCTGGAACTACGACTACATCCGGATTTAATTGTTTGATAGCGGTCAACTGTGCGGTGAAATCACGGTCACCCAACATAATCGAATAATATCCTAAGAGGGTTTTGGAATCGCCGGTCATTTCATTCCACGTTTCGCGGAAATAGTTTGCCACCCCCACCGGATAGTCAGTCGAAATATCGACCAGTAATACAGAAGTCTTCGCTCCGAGGTTTTCAATGGCAAATTTGGCTAAAGCCCACCCTTGGTAAGGATCGATAAAGCAAGAACGGAAAGCAATATCATTTCCCTGAGTCACCAACGGGCTCGTTGAAAAGTTTGTAACCGTCGGTATTCCTTTTTCGGCAGCAACTTCATTCATCGCAATGGTAAAACCACTCGAGGCTGTTCCCAACAAAGCCACAGCACCATCTGCGATCGCTCTGGAAGTCGCCAAAGCAGTTTCTGCTTTATCGCTTTTTGTATCCACGATGATGAATTCAATCTTCTTTCCAAGCGCTGTATCGCGATATTTATGGGCCAGTTTATAACCATCCAATGAAGCAAGTCCGTAGGCGGCATGACCACCCGTCATACTATCGACAATTCCAATCTTAATTACATCTGAGTCCTGCGCGGAAGCAGGAATAAAGGCAGCAAGCATTCCTACTATAACGAGTAAAGTAAGAATTAAATTTATCTTTTTCGACATAATTAAATCTCCTTATCAAAAATTTTAAAATATATGGCTAATCAGATTTTACGCAAATACAAGACAACAAGAAGCTACCTTGATCTTTGTTTTTGTTCCCTCCTTTCGCAAGCTGATGTAACAACGACCATTCTCCACAAAAAGCTCTAAAAGAATCTAATCAATTATTATTTTTCTCGCTATAACAAATTCATCAAAAAACGATATAAAACGTGTTAAAAATATTATAAACATTTATATAGGAATGTCAATGTTTAGCCAATCTGAATTTTATAAAACAGAAAAATCTACATTAATATAATTAATCTTTCAAGATTAAAATTGCGAAAAAAATGCTTATTTTACGAGTAAAATAAGCAAATTATCAAGTTAGAACTTTATTACGATGATATGCAAAATCAATTATAAAATTAATAATGAATCACAATAGTATTAATATTGAATTCAAAAAAAAGATTGCCATAACATAAGCAATCTTTTAGTGGAGATGGCGGGAGTCGAACCCGCGTCCGAAAGAATCGATCCTCGAATATACTACGAGCGTAGTTCATTTATTTATTTCGTCTCTATCGGAAAAATGAACAAAACCGATCAAGACTATTTGCTCGGGCCCGAAAGCCCTCTTTTGAACCATGCCGCAAATTCATGGTCAGCATCCCGGCTTTGTTACGCCTGCTCTGCGATCGGTCGGGAATACGATGCAGGCAAACGTTGACCTGAAAAGGTCAAAGCTACTAGCTTATCGCTTATGCAGCGAGAGGCATTGCAGCGTAGGAAGTGCGATTATTGGCACTTAATTTTTTGCACTGATTTTACGAGATCGGTACCTCTCGGCTCGCAATTCGGGACCAGCCTCCCCCGTCGAAACCAAGGCATCCCCGTTTGCAATTAAATTATAGCATGGTCTATAGCTCTTTTATGAAGTTTATCAGAAATGGAACCGTAAAAATCACCACGAATATAAATCGGGTCTGTTCGAAAAAGCATCTCATTAGTAAAATTAAGCGGTCATATGACAAATAACGATCGGCAGAGGTGAGATATGCTCAGATATTATAAAAATAATGAATTGATATTGGAAAAACTGGATGAACCTGTTACCAACTGCTGGATCGATGCGATCAATCCGACTCCCGATGAAAAACAATTACTATGTAATCTCGGTATTCCGATGGACTTCATCACCTATTCTTTGGATATTGATGAGCGCTCCAGAATCGAGGAAGAAGATAACGGAACAACTCTTATTGTTGTTCGTATTCCCTATTTTATGGGAGAGAATGTCGATATCCCTTATATTACGGTTCCTTTGGGCATTATATTAACGGATAAATATATCGTTACGGTCTGTGAAAAATCGACCGAAACAATTGAAATGTTTGCCAGCGGGAAAGCACCAAAACTTTCGACCACCAAAAGGAATCGATTTGCGCTACGTATTTTAATGAGAGGAACTACAAATTTCCTCGATGATTTAAGGGCGATTAATAAAACGGTCGATGCATTAGAAGACAAATTGTATGCTTCTATGCAGAATACAGAACTTCTTGAAATGTTAAAATATCAAAAGAGCTATGTTTATTTTGCGCAAGCTTTGAAACAAAATGAATTGGCTCTCTACCGCATTTCAAAACTTTCATCATTCAAAAAATATGAAGAAGATGAAGATTTAATTGAAGATGTTATTATTGAAAATACCCAAGCGATGGATATGACCAATATCTCTTCTTCCATCTTGTCCAACTTGATGGATGCGTTTGCTTCGGTGATTTCCAACAATCTCAACGTGGTCATGAAATTGTTGGCATCCGTAACGATTATATTAAGCATTCCGAATGTTATCAGCGGATTTTTCGGCATGAATATCAATTTTCCGGATGTCATCGAAACGCATGAATCTACCATGATTATTATATTTGGGATCATTGTTTTATTTACTTTTTTTGCGATTTATATTTTCCAGAAAAAGAATTGGTTTTAGAAAGGGGTGCAGAATGAAATTTATCCGTTATATTCAGGATAACAAGCCTGAAGTAAAAATCGGTTGGATCTATGAAGATATGGTAGGCGGTATTGAAGGCGATATGTTTTCCGATTATCGTCGTCTTGAAGCAACGCTTCCGATTGATCGTGTAAAACTACTTGCACCTTTGATTCCCGGAAAAATTGTGGCGGTGGGTTGGAATTATCAAGATCATGCAAAGGAATTTGATCGGCCTGTCCCTGAGTATCCGACTATTTTTCTAAAACCTCCCAGTGCAGTAATCGGTACCGGTGACGGGATTGTCCTTCCGCCGACTTCCGAGCGAGTGGAACATGAATGCGAGTTGGCTTTAGTGATCGGGAAAAAAGCGAAAACAGTATTGCCGGAAGAAGCTTTTTCCTATATTTTTGGATACACCGTTGCAAACGATGTTACAGCTCGAGATTTACAAAAGAAAGATGATACTTGGACTCGCAGTAAAGGATACGATACTTTTTGTCCGTTAGGGCCATGGATTGAAACGGATTTTGAACCGGCGGATGCTATGTTAACCTGTCGTGTTAATTCCGAACTGAGACAAATGGCTTCAACCCGTGATATGGTTTTTTCGATTCCCGCAATTATCGCTTATATTTCATCCATTATGACTTTAAATCCGGGCGATGTTATTTTAACCGGGACGCCGGCCGGGACTTCTCCTCTGAAGGAAGGGGATATACTCGAAACTCAAATCGAAGGAATCGGCAGATTAGTCAATCCGGTGGTAAAGCAAACGAAATAATCGGTATCAGGCCGGATTTAATGGATAAAAGTTCATGTTTGGTGAAGCGAGGATATCGACGCAACTCATAATAAGTGTATAATTATTTAGTCATTTGTATATTAGATAAAAAGCAAAATGAACGATCGAAATTAAAAAACATTCTGTCATAAAGAATGATTCCATTCAGAAAAGGGGAATGAAAATATGTCAGGCCATTCTCATTGGGCAACGATAAAACGAAAGAAAGGTGCGGGAGATGCGAAACGCGGCCAGGTTTTCACGAAGCTTGCGAAAGAAATAACCATGGCAGCGCGCGAGGGTGGAGATCCGAATATGAACTTCAAACTGCGGCTCGCTGTCGATAAGGCGCGGGAAAGTAATATGCCGAAAGACAGTATCGAGCGAGCAATAAAACGCGGTACGGGAGAATCAAAAGACGGCGCAGTTTTTGAAGATGTAATGTACGAAGGTTACGGACCGAAAGGCGTTGCTTTAATGGTTGAATGTGTGACAGAGAATAGGAACCGAACCGTTGCCGATGTTCGACATGCTTTGTCTCGAGCGGGTGGTAATTTAGGTGAGGCGGGATCCGTTGCCTGGCAATTTTCGCGAAAAGCATATTTTCTTCTGACCGGAGATAATCTCGATTTCGATAAGATTTTTGAAATCGCGCTTGAAAACGGTGCGGATGATGTCGAACAAAGTGAAGACGGTATCGAAATTTATGCGGAAGCTGACGCCTATAAAATGATGAGCGATGCTTTATTTGCGGCGGGCTTGCATATTCAAGAAGCGCAAATTCGCATGATACCGAATCAACCGATCGATCTTCCTCTGGATGATACATTACAGGTACTTCGTGTCATTGATGCATTGGAAGAATTGGATGATGTTCAACAAGTCTATCATAATATGAATATCAGTGATGAGGCAATTGCAGCATTAGAAAACGAAGAATAATAGTTGCATGGTTATCATAGGTGTCGATCCTGGCACGGCATTGACAGGATATGGCTTTATTGACTTATCTGACAGAGGTGAATTATCCGTAATCGATTACGGGGTTATTTGCACACCGGCGAAAGATAAGATGGAAAACAGACTCCTGCAACTTTATTCAGAAATCAATGAAAAAATACTTCTCTATGGACCTAAAAGGGGTGCCGTAGAGAAGTTGTTTTTTCACAGCAATGTTACTACCGCAATCAGTGTCGGACAAGCCAGAGGCGTTATCCTTTTGAGTTTGGCAAGGGCCGGCATAGATGTTGATGAATTTACTCCGATGGAAGTGAAGCAAGCAGTTGTCGGTTACGGTGGCGCAGAGAAACGTCAAGTCCAAATGATGGTTAAAGCAATTCTGAAACTTAATGAAATGCCGAAACCGGATGATGCGGCTGATGCTCTGGCAATCGCAATTTGTTGTGCGAATACGAATCGATTTCCGAATATACTCGAATCTTTCTGATGATGATAACAAGTACTTCCAATTCAAAAATAAAACAAATCCGCCAAATTCAGGATAAAAAGCAACAAAAAAAATCCAACCTGTTTTATATGGAAGGGCTTCGAATCATCGGAGAAGCATATAAAACGGAAAACTTGTTGGAAACGCTCATTTTTTGTCCGGAATTATTAAAAAGTGAATACGGAAATCAATTAATTGAACAGGGAAAACAAACAGGGTTGGAAATCTTAGAAGTCAGTGAGAGTGTTTTTAAATCGTTTTCAATGAAAGAGAATCCACAAGGAATCGCAGCAATCGGCATAAAGAAAGAATATCATTTGGATGATTTGAATACAAAAAAAGGAATCATCGTGGCATTAACCGAAATAGCCGATCCCGGGAATCTCGGAACAATTATTCGGACATCGGATGCGGTTGACGCGAATGGGATTGTTCTGCTGGGTGATTCGGTCAATCCGTACGAATCGGGATCGGTCCGGGGGTCGATGGGAGCTTTGTTTTCTCAGAAGATCATTCAAACGGATTTCGAAACTTTTTTGGCTTGGAAAAATGAAAAAAAAATAAAAATGGTTGGAACCTCGGATCATACCGAAACGGATTATTTGGAAATTTCTTATCCGAATCCGATAATTTTATTAATGGGAAGCGAAAGACAAGGTCTGACTCGAGAACAAATCGATTCTTGTGATTTTATGGCTCGTATTCCGATGTTAAGATCCAGCGATTCATTGAATTTAGCTGTCGCGACGGGTATCATGCTATATCAAATATATAATTGCCATCGAGGGTATGTGTTAACCTCAGAGAAGGGAAATGCATGATTTCGTATTTGGAAGGCACCGTAATCGAAAAAGAATCCGATTCAATTACTGTCATGGTGAATGGGATCGGATTGAAAGTTTATGTTCCGCAGAGCTTGCTCGGTATCGCCGAAAAAGGGAAAGAAATTCTTCTTCATACACAATTGATCGTTCGCGAAGATTTATTGGCATTATACGGATTTGAAACAAAAGAAGAAGTTGAATATTTCTCCTTATTGATGGGCGTCAGCGGAATCGGGCCACGATTAGCTTTGGGAATTCTCTCGACAGTGGGAGTTGATACCGTCAGACGTGCTGTGATTCAGGATCAACCGGATTTTCTTTCGAGAGTTCCGGGAGTGGGGAAAAAAACCGCACAAAAAGTTGTTTTATATTTACAAGGGAAAATATCCGATTCTTTCGAAAATGCAACCTTGAGCAATCTTCATTCCGCAGATTTAGAGGCGATTGAAGCGCTGACAGCATTAGGTTACAGTTTGGTACAAGCGCAAACCGCTGTCCAATCTGTCCCTAAGGATACTCCGGATACCGTAGAAGATAAAATCAGAGCAGCCCTGCAATCGTTGGGCTGATTCATGGGAGTTTGTTTGTGTCAAATAAAAATGTGATCCGTGTGCTTGGCGCACGGGAAAATAATTTAAAAAATATTTCAGTTGATATACCCAGAGACAAATTGGTTGTGATTACCGGTCTTTCCGGATCGGGAAAATCTTCGTTGGCTTTTGATACTATTTTTGCCGAAGGGCAAAGGCGATATGTGGAATCTTTATCCGCTTATGCCAGACAATTTTTAGGCCAGATGGATAAACCGGATGTTGATGCGATTGAAGGCTTATCACCGGCAGTTTCGATCGATCAAAAAGGAACTTCGAAAAATCCGCGTTCAACCGTGGGAACGATTACGGAAGTTTATGATTACCTTCGTTTGCTTTATGCAAGGATCGGTATTCCGCACTGTCCGATCTGCGGAAGAGAAGTAAGCAAACAATCCTCCGATGAAATTGTTGAAGCTATTCAAAAGCTGCCGGAAGGGAGCCGTTTGATGATTCTTGCTCCGATTGTTCGTGCAAGAAAGGGAACTTATCAAGCTGTTTTGGAAGAGATCAGAAAAAGCGGTTTTGTTCGGGTGCGGATCGACGGGACGGTTTATTCATTGGATGAGGAAGTTCAACTGGATCGATATAAGATTCACACGATCGAAGCGGTGGTTGATCGGGTGATTATCCGACATTTTGAAGATCCGGAAGAGGAAAAAATGAACCGGTCAAGGTTGGCCGATTCGGTAGAGACAGCATTAAAGGTCGGCGAAGGTTATTTAACCGTCACCAACCTCTCTTCGGAGCCGGCACAAGACATGTATTTTTCGGAGTTTCTATCTTGCCCGGAACATGGGATTAGCATTCCGGAAATAGAACCGAGATCTTTCTCGTTTAACACGCCCCATGGTGCATGTCCGGCTTGTCAAGGGCTGGGAATGCGGCTGGAGATTGATCCGAATCTGATTATTCCCGATAATTCAAAATCGATTAATGAGGGCGCAATCGCTGTTTTGGAATGGAATAATTCAAGATTTGATAACGGTTATTATTGGCAACAGCTTCTACAAGTCGCTTCGGCATACGATATTGATTTGGATATGCCCGTTTCAAAGATTCCGAAAGATAAAATGAAAATCATTTTATACGGTTCCAATGGAGCCAGCTTGAATATGGTTTTAACCGGACGAAATGATCGAAAATCGACTTATCGAGCCCCATTCGAAGGTGTGATTCCCAATTTGGAACGCCGATACAATGAAACCAATTCAGACTATATTCGAGATCGAATCGCTGAATTTATGAAAGAAACTCCCTGTCAGGTTTGTCACGGGAAACGACTGAAACCGGAATCTTTGGCAGTGACGATTCTCGGTAAAAATATCATCGATGTTACCGAGATGTCGATCAATACGACTTTGCAATGGGCCAAGGATTTATATGAAAAACCCGGATTGTTGACGGACCGTCAGAAAATCATTGCGGAAAAGGTATTAAAAGAGATTATTTCACGACTGGATTTCCTTGTAAATGTCGGTCTGGATTACATTACACTTCAACGTTCCGCGGCAAGTCTTTCGGGCGGAGAGGCGCAACGCATTCGGTTGGCGACTCAAATCGGATCTCAATTAATGGGTGTATTGTATGTATTGGATGAGCCTTCTATCGGTTTACATGCAAAAGATAATGCAAAATTACTGCAGACATTAAAGAAATTACGGGATTTAGGGAATACAGTCCTCGTGGTGGAGCATGATTCGGAAACCATTCGATCCGCAGATTGGATTGTTGATATGGGACCCGGAGCCGGAGATCAAGGAGGACAAGTTGTTGTATCGGGGCCATTAAATCAGGTCTTGCAATGTCGGGATTCACTGACCGCAGATTATCTGACCGGAAGGAAATTTGTTCCGATACCGGAACAAAGGCGGAAACCGGATGAAAGAAAACTGAAGATCATCGGGGCGAGTGAGAATAATCTTAAAAACATCGATGTTGAAATTCCCTTAGGAATGTTTGTATGTATTACGGGAGTTTCCGGAAGCGGAAAATCAACATTGTTGAATGATATATTATATAAAGCCTTGGCACATGATCTGAATCGGGCGATGACAACTCCCGGAAAATATAAGAAAATTGAAGGTACTCAATATCTCGATAAAATCATCAATATCGATCAGTCACCGATCGGCAGGACTCCCCGATCAAATCCGGGGACTTATACGGGCGTTTTTGATGAAATACGAAGTCTGTTCGCTGAGCTTCCGGAAAGCAAAATGAGGGGATATAAAGCCGGCCGATTCTCTTTCAATGTGCACGGGGGGCGTTGTGAGGCGTGTCAAGGCCAAGGGCAACTGAAAATTGAGATGCAATTTTTACCGGATGTTTATGTAGAATGTGATGTTTGTCACGGGAAACGGTTTAATAATGAAACGTTACAGGTGAAATTTAAAGACAAATCCATCGCGGATATTTTGGATATGACGGTTGATGACGGCATCGAATTTTTTTCGGCTTTCCCGATTATTCAAAGCAAATTATCCCTGTTACAGGATGTCGGTCTGGGGTATATCCGAATCGGGCAACCGGGAAATACACTTTCAGGCGGTGAAGCACAAAGGGTCAAACTTTCCAAAGAACTATCTAAGCGAATGACCGGAAAAACATTATATGTTTTGGATGAACCCTCTGTGGGGCTTCATGCTGCCGATGTCCATCGTTTGATTGATGTTTTGGAACGGCTGGTTGAACAAGGAAATTCCGTCATTATTATCGAGCATAATATGGATATCATTAAAGTCGCGGATTATATCATTGATCTGGGACCCGAAGGCGGCGACAGAGGCGGAAAGGTTGTTACAACCGGTACACCGGAGGAAGTCGCAGAAAATAAAAAATCATATACGGGACAATTTTTGAAAAAAGTTTTGGAACAGGAGAACCCGGGATAATTTCTATATATTTTGCAAAGAATGTGAATACCGTGTAAAATAAAAAATAACTCAAGAGAAGGAAATCCGTTGATCGATAACGGTGAAAGGAAATGCACAATGGCACGAAAAAATAGCCCTCAATATGTGATTCATTCATATCAAAAAAAGCGAAGGGTGCTGCCATATGTAATATGGGCAATTGCTGCGATTATCTTAGGCTTGGGGATTTTATTATTAGTGTTATGGATTAAAGGAGACGGGAATTTCTCACTCGGAGGTTTGTTCGCTTCGGCGACGCCCACTTCCACAGAAACCTTTACACCTTCACCGACCGTTCCGACTTCCACGCCGACTATGACACCTACCGAAACAGTTACTCCGTCACCGACAATTTCCCCGACACCTGAAGGACCACAAATGTATACAGTCGAAGAGGGTGATAATTGTTGGGATGTGGCCGTAAATAAATTTAAAGTCGGAATTGATGTTTTTCTGGCAATTAACGGGTTTACGATGGATAATTGTAATTTAACACCCGGACAGGAAGTTATTATTCCCGGTCCCAATACGAAATTACCTACAGAAACACCGATTGCGCTTGATCAATATACAGCAGGCCAACAAATTGAATATAAAGTTCAACTGAATGATTCTCTGAGAGACATTGCATCAAAATTTAACTCCACAATTGAATCGATTATTAAGTTAAATAAGATCGAAGATGAAAATGCTCCGCTAACCGCAGGCTCCACAATTATCATTGCAGTCAATATCGTAACACCGACACCCACTTCCGTTCCGACATATACACCTGTACCATAAATTTTAGAGACAATGGCAAAATAGCTCCGCCAAACATAGCGGAGCTATTTTGTCGGGAATTCCTTCCTTTTAATCCTCATAGAGATTTTGAAGTGCTATTTTGATATTTCGCTTCCATCCTTCATTTTTCACACGATAGATGGCAGTATCTTTATATTTCTTTTTAAATTCCTCTTCGGTGAGATTCAAATCATCCGAAAGATTATCTGAGAAATGAAATCGTTCTAATGGAGAATAACCGGTATCTGTTTTTTGATTCCAAGGGCAAACAGTGGTGCATATATCGCAACCGAAAATTTGATTACCGCATTTTTTTGCAAGCTCCGCAGGAATATCC
>JALHEL010000442.1 GCA_022837205.1 Leptolinea sp. | reverse complement strand
ATGCTTTATGTATTTATGCAGGATGCCATTTCCATTCTTCCGGCTACTTCCGAAGAGCTCAGTTCATTAAAACCTTCTTCATTTAATTGGTTTGTATTTATGATCGGATATATTCTGAGTGCAATTACCGTTTGGCGGATCGTAAAGAAGAAACCATCTCATTTGGAGAAGAATATATAAGTATTTTGAGATCATCTCAGTGTATTTTCCTCAAAGAGAATAAAGAATAAATTTCGAGGGTATTACCGAAAAAGTGAATGAAAATGACAAATCGGCAATGAATCAGGAATAGGCAATGATGAAAATACGTTATTTAGGTCATTCTTGTGTCGAAATCATCGGGAGACATCATATTTTGATCGATCCCGATTTTACTTTTCCGCCCCAACCGGGTGTTGAGTATATTTGTTTAACTCATGCGCATAAAGATCATATCGGAAAGGTTGCGGAAGTTCAAAGTGGAACAATTTTGGCGTCGGCGGACATTTGTGAAATCGTAGAGCGGAGAGGAATTCCTTCTTCACGAATCCGGCCGGTTTTACCGGGGCAGGAAATCGATTCGGTCACAATCCTTCCCGGTTACAGTCTGACCAATCAACCTGCTTATGTTTTTATGAATTTACTGACTCGCAGAAGACTTCCGGAACCGGGAGGAACTCCTTTATCTTTTTTAGTTCGGGATGAAATCAGTGTTTTGCACGTGGGTGATGCAAATGAAGCACCTTTAAACGTTCATCCAGATATTTTCTGCTTGCCTTGGCGCACCTCTCCTGTAGGAGACAAAAAATATAAAGAAAACTTGATTAAATTGGCAAACAGTTTTCAACCGAATTACCTTTTACCTATTCATTATGATTTACCGGGTTCGGAAGCGGATCCCGCTGAAATTTGTAAATATACTACCTCAATGAAAGTCCTTCTCGGAAAATTTTGGTTTCTATTTCACAATCGGGAGGAATTCACCACAGAAGATTTTTGATCTTTGGAAAGGAAAAAACTATGAAGCAAAAAGTTGCTATTGTAACAGACGGTGCGTGTTCTTTAACGTTGGAACAAGCGAACGAATACGGAATTCATATGGCACCTATCTATGTTAATATTGACGATAAAACTTACATTGCCGGAGTCAACCTTGGGGGCCCGGAGTTTTATCAACTTCAACGTGCCAGTAAAAAATTACCGACTACCTCACAAACTACCGCTGAAGATTTTCTTAAAATCTTTACAAAGCTTGCGGATGAAGCGGAGGAAATTGTGACGATCACAATTTCGAGCAAAATGAGTGCAACAATTCAATCCGCAGAAATGGCTAAGAAGCAGTTTACGAAAGTACCGGTACACATTATTGATTCGGAATCGGTTTCTTTGGGGCAGGGGATGATGGCAATTGCCGCCGCTCAAGCTGCCAAAGAAGGGCAAGATGCGGAATCTGTTATTCATTTAGTCGAAGAAATCAAGAAGAGAATGAATGTTATTTTTACAGTCCGAACTTTGGAATATCTTTATAAAGGAGGACGGATCGGGGGAGCTACGGCATTTCTCGGTTCTGCTTTAGCGATCAAACCGATTCTTTATATTAAAGACGGTGTAATCGAACCATTGGAAAAACAA
>JALHEL010000441.1 GCA_022837205.1 Leptolinea sp. | reverse complement strand
ACATTTTTTCATTATCAATACGCCCACTCCGTTATTTTAGTTCCTTATCACCTGATGAACGAGACAAATGGTCTTAAACAAATTGGTGAGAGAGCAGAGTTATTTTTACATTTTTCCCGATAGTATCTTGAAGAATTTCAAGCGATTAATCTTTATATTATTTTTCTTCTTCGATTGATATCATCCGAAAATCAATTTAGAAATTTTAACCAAAAGAAGGCTGAAAAACAGCCTCCTTTTGATGTATTATTTATTCAAAAAATAAGCAACTTCCTTATTCGTTCTTGGGTCCCGCAACACCGGTTTTGTAATTCAATTCGGCTAATTGCTTATACAATTCCCAGCGTCTGCCGGATTCTTTTTCGGCGTTCTTCATCAACATTTCCGCCCGAGCCTCATCACTCTTCAGCAACATCTTATAACGATTTTCGCTATAAGCATAATCTGATAGCGGAATGGAAGGCGCTTTTGAATCAATCGTCAGAGGATTCTCACCTTGCTCTATTTTGGTTGGGTTATAGCGGAACAAAGGCCAATGGCCGGATTCGACAGCTTTCTTTTGTTGTTCCAATCCCAGACTCATATTAATTCCGTGATTAATACAGTGTGAATAAGCGATGATCAGGGACGGTCCGTCGTAGGCTTCCGCTTCAAGCATGGCTTTCAAAACCTGATTGTCATTCGCTCCCAGCGCCACTTTCGCTACATAGATATAACCATAAGTCATGGCAATATAAGCCAGATCCTTCTTGGGCAGATCTTTTCCTTTGGACGCAAATTTAGCAACTGCCGCCATCGGGGTAGACTTGGAAGCCTGTCCGCCGGTATTTGAATACACTTCGGTGTCGAGTACAAGGATGTTAACATTTTTCCCCGATGCCAAAACATGATCCAGACCGCCATAACCGATATCATATGCCCAGCCATCGCCACCAATGATCCAGACACTCTTTTTGATTAAAGCATCGGCGATTGAAATCAAATTTGCCGCTTTAGGATCTTTCGATTTCGAAAGCTTATCCTTCAAATCTTTGACACGCTTTCGCTGTTCATTAATTCCTTGTTCGGTGGATTGATCGGCATTGAGTAAACCGTCGGCCAGCTGATCGCCTATTTCTCCACGTAAATCAGCAATCAGTTCTTTTGCAAACTGATTCTGTTTGTCAACGGTCAATCGCATGCCCAGTCCGAACTCAGCGTTATCTTCAAATAGGCTGTTCGACCATGCCGGCCCGTGTCCTTCATTGTTGAAGGTATAAGGAGTTGTCGGCAAGTTACCGCCATAAATGGAGGAACAACCGGTCGCATTTGCGATTATGGCACGATCGCCAAATAATTGCGAGACCAGTTTAATGTATGGGGTCTCGCCGCATCCGGCGCAGGCGCCGGAAAATTCAAATAAGGGGCGCAATTGCTGAGCCAATTTAACCGAATTCGGAACAATTTTTGTCCGATCCGGATCGGGAATGGTCAGGAAAAATGCCCAATTCTTCGATTCGGTGGCACGTTGTGGTAACTGTTCAGCCATATTTATGGCTTTCAACTGCGGATTTTCCTTATTTTTTGCCGGGCAAGTATAGACACACAAACCGCAGCCGGTACAATCTTCGACCGAGACCTGAAG
>JALHEL010000440.1 GCA_022837205.1 Leptolinea sp. | reverse complement strand
ATGCCCCTGATAATATGACCTGCGATCAATCCGCAAACATTTGAACGGATTTTGTCCCGTTACGGTTTGATGGCCTCGATGGTTGCGGAAACAACATAGTCTTCGGCGTGGCTGTCAGGCAGCCAGGTGCGAATAAATATTCTGCTTTCTTCCTTGAGAATTATTTTTATTTGTTCAAAACCCGTTTCGGTCATGATGTTTTCAATGTCCCGCACGGAAGAGGCTCCCGCTATACAGCAGGCATAAAGGGCCAGATCTTTTTTGATTTCATCGGGTATCGGGGCCGTGGCGACAATATCGGAAATCGCTAACCGGCCGCCCGGCTTTAATACGCGAAACGCTTCCCGGAATACTTTCTCTTTTTCCGGCGACAGATTGATGACGCAATTTGAAATAATAACATCCACGATCCCGTTCGCTACCGGCAGATGCTCCAGTTCTCCCAGCCGGAAATCAACATTGGCGTAACCGCCTTGTTCAGCATTGCGGCGCGCTTTTGCAATCATTTCCGGCGTCATATCCACACCGATCACGAGACCTTGATCGCCGACAGACCGTGCCGCCAGAAAACAGTCAAAGCCGCCGCCGCTTCCCAGATCCAGCACCGTTTCTCCGGCTTTCAACGAGGCAATGGCCTGAGGATTTCCGCAGCCCAGCCCCATGTCCGCCCCTTCGGGAACAACGGATAAATCGTTCGCCGAATAACCCAGCGCAAGAGACGCGGCGTTATCCGGTCTTGCGCAACAGGAGGCGCTGGAACAGCCGCAACCGGATTGATCGGACACGGCGACTTTTCGATAATTTTCCAAAACCGCAATGCGGATGTCGTCGTTTTTTTTATCGGTCATTTTTAGCCTCTGCTTTCATCGAAGCAATATATTGAAGATTACAGATTATTTTCTATCACAAAATTGCCGTTTCAGGAATGAAGAAATCTGGAGGAGAGGATTTCCTGGACAAACCCAAACGCTGCCGGTTTACTTTTTTAAATCTTAAGCAGTCTGACGGCTTCTTCCATTTCGGCGGCTTCTTTCATTTTTGCCCGCATCTGCCGGCGATTCCTGAAGGTTTTCCAAATGAACCGTTGCATAACATAATTTTAAGCATGTTCTCCCGGTAATGTTTTTTTTAAATCTTTCATCTGTCTTCTGGGATTATCTTTTTTTTCAGCATCTCTTTTAAACTCAGTGGATAGCCATCCGATAAGCAAGCTGGATTGCGTATATCATTTTCCGTCCACGCAACGTGATGTTTTTTTGCATACGTGCGCAACAGATTTTCAACCTCCTGTTTTTTAAGATGGCGCAGGTTCAAAGTTGTTGCAGGCATGAGTTGCGCCTTGAGATCAAACAAATTTTTTTGCGGCAGAAAGTTTTCTACAACGGCAATGAATTGAAAATGCTGCTCCAGAATCAGATGACGAAGCAATATTTTTTTCTGAGCCGTTATTTTAGCCATGTTGTCGAAAACAATAACCGGTCTGTGCTGTTTGATTGTATTTGCATGAGCAATGCGATAACGCATGGATTTATAGCCCATTTGTTGTGTCTGATTTTTAATTCTTCGGGGGATGCCCAGCGCTTTCATAATTTTCTCGCTCATTTTTCCCGGCGTTTGACTGAAATCGACA
>JALHEL010000439.1 GCA_022837205.1 Leptolinea sp. | reverse complement strand
CAATTTCCCCATCACAGCGCCGCTTATGGACAGTGCTTTCTCGATTGTTCCGGTTTTTTCATCCAAAACCAGGAATCGTTTATCGAGTGTTGTGACATAGACCTTTCCGTCTGACACGAATGGACTGACCCATATTTCGGTGGAAAGGTTCGTTTGCCAGACGGGAACGCTTAAGTTATCCAAAGTGTAAGCGTAGACCGAACCATTATTTGAAGCGATGAAAAGCATGTCGTCTGCGATTACCGGAGAGGCAAGGATTTTATTCTTGTTGGTCTCCAAAGTGATCTTGGTAATCAGCGTTCCGTCATTTTGATCCAAAATATGAACTTCGTTTTGATATGTTCCGGCATAAATTTTCCCGTCATAAATCGTAGGGGCGGCAAAAAACATCATCCCGTTTTGGGCTTCCGCTGGATATTTCCAGAGCAATTTTCCGTTAGAAACGGCTTGAACGGAAGAAGTGTATGCGACATAAACCGTCTCGTCATCGGCTGCCAGTCCCGGCCAGCTGACCGCATTGCTCATCGCCGAATTTCCGGCACATCCGCTGAGAATCATTGTTGTGAGGATCATCAGCAATACCAGTAAAAATTGTTTTTTTCTCTTCATTGAATTTCCTTATCGGAGGATTCTTTACGGAACCGGGTCAAATCCGCCGGGGTTAAACGGGTTGCAACGCAGAACACGCCAAATTGCCATCGGTACGCCTTTGAATGCTCCGTATTTATAAATCGCTTGATAAGCATAATGAGAGCAGGAAGGGTAAAATCGGCAGGTGTTTGCGGGCAGCAACTTTGATATTGTATTTTGATAAATACGAATTAATATCAAAAAGAAAAAACGGGGCAAATTTGAAATGCGAAACGGAAGCTCGCTCAGACGAGGTTCGCCGGCATAAGCATCCCGTGAACAATCGCTTTCTTTCTTTCCGAAAAGAGAGGAAATTGCCCGAATCATTTTATCTTTTTGTGCGATGTGAATCATTTTATTGCGAAGAAGGCAGCAGAACTTCGGCTTTTTTCAACAAACTGTAAACCGCCTTGGAAACGTTTTCGATATCGGCTTCTAAAATCGGTTTGCGGGCTATCAAAACGAGATGATAGTTGGGTTTGATTTGATCCGTATAAGGTTCGATGGCCGCCCGAATCAGGCGTTTTGACCGATTCCTTGATACGGCTCCTCCCACGGATTTGGTGGCAATAATACCGATTTTCGATTCACCGATGTTCGGATCCATTAATGTGGTTAATACCACCATAGGGTGAGAAAAAGATCTTCCTCTTTGTCTCACCCTTTGGATATCATCTGATCGATTCAGACGCTTTTTACGTTTCAATTTAGCAAACGCTCCACTTATACGTGGATAGTTCTGTTCAAAAATTTGTTGCGAAAAGTCATGCTTCTGAAATACTACCAGCGAATACGCTTTACATGATTATTCATCGAAACGGTCAAATTATGACGACCGCGGGCTCGACGTCTCTTCAGAACATCTCGACCGCTCGCTGTTTCCATCCGTTCACGGAAACCATGCACACGAAGGCGACGTCGTTTTTTGGGTTGGTAAGTTCGTTTGGTTGACATTTACTTTCCTTTCAATATTTGAATAACGGCAGAGATCGGTGAATGGGTTCCC
>JALHEL010000438.1 GCA_022837205.1 Leptolinea sp. | reverse complement strand
GACCGCCTTGGTAATCAGATTGACGATAATCTGCCAGATAACCGACCAGACCTTGAATTTCGGATCGTCCAGACTTCCCGATACCGGAAGATCCAGGTTAATCTGTCCGTTACGGTCGGTTAGCAGCGTTGCCGCCAGCGTCACCGGCGCTTTGACAGCTTGCGGACTTTCCACTTTTTCGCCGAAGGTCAACTGGTCAATAAGCACTTTATTTTGGGAGTCCAATTTTCTTTTGTCGATCAAATATGAAACGTTAAACGTCAGTTTGCCCTTGGTGATGGGATATCCGAGGAATTTGTTGGAATAGGGGGTGATGGGGCTTAACTCGATGTCCTTGAAACCGACTTTTAAATCGACGAAGAGATCCTTGGCCAGCGGATTAATTTTCCCCGCGATTTCAATCGGCGAGCCGTATCCCAGATTCCCCTTGAGGGCCACATCGGCGCGGGAAAATTCTTTCGAGGAAAGTCCGGTAACGCTTCCGGTCAGATTGAACATGTTCGCCGAATAGTTCGGCTGAATGTTATTATCGCTGAAATCGATGTGACCGTTTTTGAATACGACCTTGCCGATTTTAATATCGGCAGTT
The DNA here is from genome assembly GCA_022837205.1 of Leptolinea sp. Taxonomy (GTDB): domain Bacteria; phylum Chloroflexota; class Anaerolineae; order Anaerolineales; family Anaerolineaceae; genus Flexilinea. Next base: position 1,055 of record JALHEL010000438.1, on the reverse strand, counting down.
TCCTGGTTATCTTTCTTCTTTGTTTCCGCAGTTACCGGCTTCTTTTCTTCTTTTTTGATCGCTGTTTCTTTTGACGCTTGATTATCACCGAATATATCCTGAACATTCAATGACGCATCGGGATTGATGATAATCCGCGTATAAAAATCAGCAAGCGATATGGTGTTGATGCTCAGAGAAAAAGGATTGTAGCCGAATTTGATTTTATCCAGGGAGAGCCTTTTGAATTTCAGAAAATCATTGGATTGCGCCTTGTCCAGCGCGGCCAGGTTGGAGACGGAAACAGACCCTGTGCATTTAATGACCAGTTCATTTTTTTTGTTTCTGCTCAGGGAAAAATTTCCCGTTGATGAAATCGTTCCGCGCGTGATATCCATTTTAACCTTGTCGGTGAAATACGGTTGAAACGCCCGGATGCCGATATTTTTCCAATCAGACTGCACATCCACACTCAGCGGCTCCAAGGTCAGCGTTACCCTGTCTTTAAACTCACCTTTCTTGTTCAAAATGCCTTCCAGCTCAACTTTTCCTGTTGCTCCTTTTTCCGTGGAAAGATTGGCGGCTTTAAAACTCAGCGGTGAAAAATGAAGTTTGACCGGATCGGAGGGTTGAGAATCCATGTAAATAATATCGGCTTTATACAGCAACACATCATCCACGCGGAATTTAAACCCGGATTTCTTTTTAGATGCAGCGGCAGCTTCTTTTTGCGGCAATTTTTCTACTTGCTTCTTTGTCAGATTGAGAAGATTGATTTCACCTTCTTTATCACGGCGTATGACGAGTTCCGGAGATTCGATGGCGATACGCGCCAGATGAATATTCGATACAAAAGGTTCGACAGATGTCATATTGACGTTCAAAGAAGGCAAATGAAGAATTTTATTGTTTTTCAGGTCATCGAGAATCACATCTCTCAAAACGACATTGCCGTTAAGAGTCAGTGCCGGGGATTTATCCTCATTGACAATAAAATTAAGTTTTATATTGGTGTCGAGCCGCGCGGATTTGAGCTGACAGTTCATTTTCGCCGGCACATAGTTCAGATAATAGGG
>JALHEL010000437.1 GCA_022837205.1 Leptolinea sp. | reverse complement strand
ACTTCCGGAGAAGGAAAAGATGTCGATCCGGAATTGTTGAAGGAAGTCGCGGCGGCGGTCCGAGACAGTTCAATGTGCCCGCTGGGTGCGGAGGCGCCGATCGCGTTGCTGACTTCTTTAAAATATTTTCCGGAAGAATATGAAGCCCATTTGAACGGAAGTTGTCCGGCGGGTCGGTGTCCGAAACTGACCGATTACCTGATTCGGGAAGATCAATGCACGGGATGCGGGGATTGTCAAAAGGTCTGTCTGGTTCATGCAATCGAAGGTACGGAAAAGAACCCCCGAATGATTGATCCAATTCAATGTATCCGCTGTGGTCGGTGTCCGGAAGTTTGTCCTCAGGGAGCGATTCATTATGAATAACGAACAGAGCAAGATCTATCTTACCATTGATCAAAAACGCGTGGAAGCGAAGGATGGGATGACGATTCTGCAAATAGCCCAAGCAAATCGAATCGATATTCCCACATACTGCGTCGTAAAAGATTTGACACCGACCGGGGCCTGTCGGGTCTGTCTGGTCTCGGTAACGTTTCCGAACGGATCACAACGCTTGGTGACAGCTTGCGATACTTTGGCGATTGACGGAATGCGGGTGAGGACGGATACGGAAGAAGTATTGAATTCCCGTCGTCAGGCAGCTGAAATGTTACTTTCGATCTCTCCGGATACGCCATCGCTTCAGCGACTGGCTGCGACTTACGGTATTTCTCAACCTTCTTATCGAACTCAAAGCCTTCAGAAGGGTTGTATTCAATGCGGTGCGTGCGTCCAAGCATGTCGGGAAAAAAGTGCGGGCGTGTTGCAATTTCGGGGGAATGGAGAAAATCGAGTCGTTACGACAGCAAACGGTTCGCAGGCATCGGCATGTGATTCCTGTGATATCTGTATTAAATATTGCCCGACGGGTGCGGTCACGCAAAGTCTCGGATTGGGAATCGGCGACCAAGTTAAGGCAAAAAAAGCCGGAAGAGTTTCCGCACGTTCTCGAAGCAGGTTGTTTTTTCTGTCGCTTTTTATCTTATTGATTTTAATGTCGGGTTTTGGAATTCAAATTCAAGGTTTTCCGAATCAATTGTTTTCTCTGATGGATCCTCTGCAAGGGAGTGTTGTTCTGATCTCGGGTCATCCGGAGGCGATCAACTACCTGCCGGCGCTGGCGATCCTCATTCTGACGATTCTTTTCGGTAGATTTTGGTGTGGATGGATCTGTCCGACCGGGACCGTGCTGCAGTCGTTCGGACCGAACGGACGGCGGATCAAAAGCCAACGATTACGCAATCTCAAACAGATTTTCTTTGTACTGATTTTGCTTCTGGCGGCGATGGGAAGCTTGGCCTTTTTTTGGACGGATCCCATTGCTCTTTTGACCCGACCTTTTGCTGCTTTGTTCGCTTACTCCGGGGAAAAAGGTTTTGCTTCGTTTGATTGGATCGGTATCGTTGTTCTTTTTGTCCCCTTCTTGATTGCGTTGGCATTGAACGGGATTGAAAAGGGCTTTTGGTGCCGTTATCTCTGTCCGTTAGGTGGGATGTTGGGTCTCTTTTCCAAGTTCTCACCTTTTAAGAGAAAAGTCGAGCGGGAAAGTTGTATCGAATGCGGAATTTGTGCCCAAAACTGCCCGGTCGGAGCGATCAATCCCA
>JALHEL010000048.1 GCA_022837205.1 Leptolinea sp. | reverse complement strand
CAAAACTAACGCTTCCTCCCTATGCAATCGGCACTCTGGTTTTACGGAGCGGGGGATCGGATTGCAGTCCTGAATTATTGTAAGTATTTTCAGGTATTGCAAAACCAAGAATTGTGTGATATAAAAATGATAGCGTTATCATTAAGCAAGATCGAACAAAATTTTTTACTGTAAAAAATGATAGCGCTATCATTAGCGAGGATGGATTAATATGTCGACTTTAAAAGATGTCGCAGTGCTGGCCAATGTTTCTCCGATCACCGTATCCCGTGTTATAAATACGCCGGATTTGGTGAAGCCGGGAACCCGCTTGAAGGTTCAAAAAGCGATGGATCAACTGCAATATTCGCCAAACATTCCCGCAAAGAATCTCGTTACCAAACGATCCGGAATTATTAATGTATATATTCCGGAAAACATGGATTTAAGTAATCCGTTCTCGATGCACTTTATTGCCGGGGTCAGTCAGGGCTTAGGGGAGAATATGTATTCTTTTCTCTTATTGCGTGACCGAAAGATTGAAACCGCATGCGACGGATATATCGTGACAGGGTTAGAACATCGAGAAATATATGAATTCGACGATTTTGCACGCAAAAGAAACCGGCCGATTGTTCTTTTTGGTCATACCGACATCGAAGCAATAGACTGCATCGATATTGATAATGTGGCAGGTGCTTTTATGGCAACCGAATATTTAATACGGAATGGTCATCGTAAAATTGCCATGATAAATGTCAACGAGAATCGCGATTATGTGACTGATCGTTTAAACGGCTATCGTAAGGCGCTTGATGCATATGATATTCCGTATCGAAAAAAAAGAGTGATTTATGCGGATAATAACATCCATGGCGGAATTAAAGCTGTGGAACAGTTGTTGGAGTCTGATCGACCGACGGCGATTTTTTGCGCCACCGATACGATGGCAATCGGCGTTTCTCGAGCGTTATCTGATGCCGGCTTGAAAATTCCGGAAGATATTTCATTAATCGGATACGATGGCCTCGGACATCAGTTGTTGATCACTCCCCATTTAACAACGATCCGCCAACCAGTTATTCAGGCAGGTCGCTTGATGGCTGAGACATTGCTTCAAAGATTGCAGGGTAACCCTGCCGATCGGATTGTGAGGATGATTTGTCCCGAGTTACTTGAGGGAGATTCGGTAGCCGCGATATGAATCGAATACCGATCCGAAGCAGGATAGAAACAAAAAAAGGAGAAAATATGAAGAAGGTTTTATTGTTTGTATTGATGGCTTTTTGTTTTGTTATACCTCTTACTGTTTATGCCGAAGAGGTCAATACGGATTTATCGGGGACATTGGAAGTATGGTCCTCCGGTGAAGAGCTTGGGCGATTCGTCGAAGCATTTAACAAGCAGTATCCGAATATTAAGGTGAATATTACGGTGGTTCCGAATGCGGATTTTGTCGCTAAAATAACGCCGACTTTAGCCAGCGGTCAAGGTGCTCCCGATATTTTTACCGGCGAATCGGATTATGTTAAATACCTCGTCAATATCGGTTATTGGGATGATCTCCGAGCCGATCCGTACAACTGTGAAAAATACACCGATGACGTATGGGATTACGTGAAAAGCGTCGGCACAGATTCGACCGGTGCAATTCGGGCACTCAGCTGGCAGGCGGCGCCCGGTTCGATTATTTACCGAAGGGATATGGCTAAAGATGTCCTCGGTACGGATGATCCCGTAGAGTTGGCAAAATTATTAAACAGTAATGAAGCGATGTTGGATGTAGCCGCTAAGTTTAAAGAAAAAGGCATCAAGATGTTTGCGAGCTGGAAAGATATCATGAATATGCAATTTTCCAATCGCGCTCAGCCTTGGGTCGTCGACGGGAAATTAGTTATTGATGATTCCATGCTCAGCTTTATGGATATGGCTAAAACAATCGTTGAAAATGGCTATGATCTCAACGTGGATCCCTGGGCACCGGAATGGACCGCCGCTGTGGAAAGCGATGATACTTTCTGTTATGTTTTGCCGACATGGGGTTATCAGTTTGTTGTAAAACCCGCAGCAAAGAAAACACTCGGGAAATGGGGTTTAACTGAAGGACCGGTTCCGTATGTAAAAGGCGGAACGTGGCTTGGGATCTATAAAGGCAGTCAAAAGAAAGATCTTGCCTGGGCATTCCTGAAATTTGTGACCTTAGACAGTGAGGCCCAGCAAAATTATGCCAAACAATACGGAGAATATGTTTCTCTGAAATCCGCAGATATGGCTTTGGCGGAAGGACCCGGTGAAGAAGTGTTGGCGGGACAGAATCTGTTTGCATTTTATAATGAAGAGATGAAAAAGATCCCCAATGATTTGATGACCCCTTACGATGGTCAGATCAACAATGCATTTCTGTCTAATACACAAGCTTATGCGACCGGTGCGTTAGATAAAGATGCAGCGATTAAACAATTCAAGGAAGATGTTGCCACAGCATATCCCGACTTGATTGTCGAGTAAGGTTTAATGATGAGACAGGCCGCCGGCATCAACTGACGGCCTGCTTTTTTAGGGATGATTCGGAAAATGATCAAAGCAAAGAAGCAGCGAAACAAAGGATATTACGGGTATCTTTTTATTATGCCGTTTTTCATTATTTTTGCGGTTTTTGAATTGTATCCTATTGCATATACTTTCTACCTTTCATTTCATAAATGGGACGGCTTGATGCCATCAACCTACACCGGATTAAATAACTTTACTCGATTAATTCACGATAAAATCTTTTTTTTGACGATCAAGAATACTTTCAGAATTTGGATCTGTAATTTTATTCCGCAGATGCTCGTTGCGATGATTCTATCGGCTTTATTTACCTTTAATAAAATTCGCGGGATGAGTTTTTTCCGTGCGGTATATTATCTTCCTAATTTAATTACAGCAGCTTCGGTAGGATTATTATTCAATCTTCTTTTCAACGGAGATAAGTCGGTTATCAATCACATATTAATCGCTTTGGGTGTAAAAGGAGCCCCTTTTAATTTTTTCCAAAATAAAGCTTTCGTCTCCGGATTGGTCTCTTATATCCAATGGTGGATGTGGTTCGGATATACGACGATCATCGTGATGGCCGGAATTACAACCATCGATTCTTCGGTCTATGATGCGGCTTTAGTCGACGGAGCAACGAAATTCCAGACCTATCGCTATATAACGTTGCCACTCATCCGGAAAACAATCATTTATTTAACAATTACATCTATCATCGGGGGAATGCAGCTTTTTGATGTTCCGGCGACCATGACGAACGGGTCCGGCGATCCTATGAAATCAGTGTTAACCACATCGATGTATATATATAATCAAGGATTCAAAAGTCATAATTACGGTTATGCATCGATGGTCAGTGTCGGTTTGTTCTTAATAATTGCGGTCCTGAGTATTTTTGCGCTGCAAACGATGCAAAAGAAGGAAAGCGAAAATGACTGATAAGTTTAAAAGTTATTTTTCGAAAATAAGCTTATATCTGTTTCTCGTAATTCTTTTGTTGCTTTCTCTCATTCCGTTTTATTTGATGATTATTAACGGAACACACAAAAGCTTTGATATCGTAACAAAGCTCAACTTATTTCCGGGACACAATCTCTCTGAAAATTATGAAACATTACAATCGCATGTCAATATTTGGCAAGGATTCTTAAACAGTCTATGCATTGCTGTTCCCTTCACGATTTTGTCAGGATATTTTGGGGCTTTAACCGCTTATGGGTTTGCTAAATATCATTTTCCCGGAGAAAAAATTCTCTTTAGCATCGTATTAGCATCCATGATGTTACCTCCTCAACTCAGTATTATCGGATTTTATCAATTGAATCTGAAGTTAAAACTGCTTAATTCATATTTTCCGTTTATTCTGCCGGGAATTGCAAACGCGACAACAGTCTTTTTTATGAGAGGAATGATTGAGCAAGGGATACCTGATTCGATTATGGAAGCAGCCCGGCTTGAAGGTTGTTCTGAATTTAAGATATTTAATCGGATTGTTTTGCCGTGTGTCATGCCGGGTGTGGCGACCATGTGTATTTTTAATTTTGTTTCCTGCTGGAATAACTACTTGGGTCCATTAATCATAATGACAGAAAGCAAGAAATATACTCTGCCGGTTATGATAGCCATGATTAAAGGGCTATATCTTTCAAATTATGGAGCAATGTATCTCGCAATTGCGATTTCTATTGTTCCGATCATCATCGTGTATGCATTTTGTTCAAAATTTATTATTAATGGATTAACAGCCGGTTCGGAAAAATAAAGGGAAGAAATGACTCAAATCAAATGGTTCTTTTCAAATAATGCCGTTCAGTGGCAACAAAAAACACCAACCTGTTTTACAGGGGAATGGAATCTGTCGACAGATGGCAGGGAATATCAAAAAATGTTCGGTTTTGGAGGATGTTTCAACGAAATCGGTTTCCAAACATTGAAACAACTTTCCGATACCGAACAAAAAGATGTCATGAAGGATTTATTCTATCCTTCCGAAAACGGGTGTAATTTTTCTTTATGCCGTTTGCCGATCGGTGCAAATGATTATTCGTTTGATTGGTATAGTCTTGATGAAACACCCGGTGATTATGAATTGGCGGATTTTTCGATTGAACGCGATAAGAAAGCATTGATTCCATATATCCGAGCGGCGCTTGCCTATTTGCCCGATTTGAATCTGTTTGCTTCTCCTTGGAGTCCGCCGACATGGATGAAACATCCCCCTGTATATAATTGGGGAAAATTGATTTTCACAAAAGAAATACAGACTGCCTATGCCTTCTATTTTGTAAAATTTGTTGAAGAATATCAAAAAATGGGAATAAAAATCGATCAGATTCATGTACAAAATGAACCTGTGGCAAACCAAAAATTCCCTTCTTGTATGTGGACGGGAACAGAACTGCGTGATTTCATTCGCGATTATCTTGGACCCGCTTTCCGAAAAGCAGGCTTATCAACCGAAATCTGGCTGGGAACAATCAATGCTCCCGGATGTGATTACCGGAAAATGATTTTTGATAAATGGGCTGATGAAGACTATGATTTTTTTGCAAACACCGTTTTACGTGACGATTCAGCCAGGCAATATATCAGCGGTGTCAGTTATCAATGGGGCGGGAAAATCGCAATCCAAAGAACTTTTGAAAGTTGGTGGCCGAGAATCCGATTGATGCAATCGGAAAACGAATGTGGTTTCGGCGATAATACTTGGAAAAATGCTCTCTATAACTGGACAATGATGAAGCATTATATCGGGAACGGGGCGGAAAGCTATATCTATTGGAATATGATTTTGCCTCCGGACGGCGTGAGCACTTGGGGAGATCCTCAAAACGCACTCATTACCGTCAGTCCGACCGAACCGAAAATAATTAAGAATCCGGATTATTATCTGATGAAACATTTTTCATCATTTATTAAAAGAGGAGCGATCCGGTTGGGCATTCAAGGAGATATGGCAGCTGACAGTCTGATTTTTCATAATCCAGACGGAAGCTTTGTCATCGAAGCAATGAATCCGTTTGAAACCGAATTAATCTTAAAGCTGAATCTTTCGGGAATCGAAGCCAGATTTGAGTTGGAACCGAAATCATTGAACAGTATCATCATTGATGGTTGACACTTTTTATGAATCTCCGAAAGTAATATTACAAAATAGATCCGATTACAATATAAATCATTGGTTTAATCAAAGAACCCCATCAAATGGTGGGGTTTCTTTGATTACTCTTTGATTTCACCCATTGTTACTTCTATCCGATGAATTAAGCCGTCATCAACCAACGGTATTGACATAGGATCGATTTGTTTTCCGTCCGATTGAACGGTGCGGACGTGCCGAGAGACATGGTCCGGGTTCCGAACAAGAATGAAATAGGTTGACTTTCCGAAACGATATTGAATTTCAAACTCATCCCATTCCGGAGGAATGACGGGATCGATTTGTAGCGAATTCCCGATTTTATGGAATCCGAGAATCGCCTCAATTCCCAATCGGAACATCCAAGCCGCAGAACCGGTATACCAAGTCCACCCACCCCGACGAGTGAAAGGCGGTTGGCTATAAATATCGGCACAAATGACATAAGGTTCCACACGATAAACGGTTGCTTTTTCTTCGTTGTCCGAATGAAAAATCGGGTTGAGTAATTCAAAAAGGTGGCCTGCTTGTTTTCCGTCTCCCAGAGCGGCAAATGCCCATGCGGTCCATGTGGCGGCATGGGTATATTGCCCACCGTTTTCACGGGTTCCCGGCGGATATCCTTTTATATAGCCCGGATCGACCGAAGATTTATCAAAAGGAGGTGTAAATAAAAGGATTAATCGATCGTCGAAGCGAACCAAATTTTCCATCACAGACATCATGGCCCGCCGGCTTCGTTCATCATTTCCCGCGCCGCTGAGAATTGCCCATGATTGAGCAATGGAATCAATTTGGCATTCCTGATTTAAGGAGGATCCGATAGGGGTTCCTTCATCAGTATATGCCCTTCGATACCAAGCTCCGTCCCATGCGAATTTTTCGACCGCTGCGGCATATTCAATCGCTTTCAATCTGTATTTTTGCTCCCGGTCCGGATAGCCTTGTTTGTCGCAAACTTCGGCAAAACGTTGCAGAACATCGCAGAGGAACCAAGCCAACCAGACACTTTCCCCCTGTCCTTTTTCTCCGACTCGATTCAATCCATCGTTCCAGTCCCCGGTTCCGATCAAGGGAATACCGTGAGAACCCGCGGTCATTCCTTTTTCAATTGCTCTCAGACAATGATCCATAATCGAATACGATTGCTCGGTAGATCGGTAATCGGCATAACGTTCGAGCTCTCCTTCCGCGAGCGGAGGCGCAGACAAAAACGGCACCTTTTCTTCCAAAAGGCTGTTATCGCCGGTACTTTCGATATATATTGCGGTGACATAGGGCAGCCACAGCAAATCGTCCGAGAAACGAGTTCGAACACCGCGGTTGAAAGGCGGATGCCACCAATGCAAAACGTCTCCTTCTTCAAATTGCCGGCTCGCTGAAATAAGAATCTGGTTGCGCGTAATTGTGGGATCAATCGGCAAAACCGCCAACACGTCTTGAAGCTGATCACGGAATCCGAACGCTCCGCTGGACTGATAAAAACCTGTCCGCCCCCAGATTCTACCGGATAGAGCCTGATACAGCATCCAGTGATTTAGAATGATATCGGTGGCGGGTTGAGGAGTTTTAACTCGAATGGAATGAAGCAAATTATCCCAGAATAAATGAGTGTGTTCGAAAGCGGCATTGACATTGTTCGGATTATGGTATTTTTGCGCCAATTCAATACAGTGTTCTTTATTATTTCCCTCACCTACGACGAAATATATTTCTTCAACGGCACCCGGTAAAAGATCAAGATGTACCTGTAAGGCAGCACATGGATCATCGCCGGGAGTGATATGAGTTTCAAGTCCTAACCTGCGTAGAGCAGCCGGATTGGCAAATGATCCCGCTCTGCCTAAAAACTCAGATCGGTCCGCGGTAAGTCCGTGAAGATTTTTGCTGGCAATCAGAAATGCTACATGGCTTCCGAATTCGGGGTTATGCGGGTTCAATGCCATTAAACATTCGTGCTCCGAATCATATTCGGGAATAATGTAAGCCATATTTGCCTCATGAGTGGTTCCCAAAACCCATTCGACATATTGGGTGGCTGTAATTCGGCGAGGATGATCCAGCGTGTTTTGGATTTTAAGATCAATAATTTTTACCGGATCTTCAGGACTGGCGAAAAGCGTTAAGACTTGATTTAATCCATGAGAATTGTGTTCGAAAACAGTATATCCTGCTCCGTGAGTAACCCGATAAGGTTGGTCAGAACCGGCCGGAAGCGGCGTGGGTGTCCATATCTCTCCCGTTTCCTCATCTCTCAGGTATAAGATTTCCCCGCTCGGGTCGATAACCGGATCATTTGACCAAGGCGTAAGGCGATTTTCTCCGCTGTTGAAAGCCCAGGTGCATTGACTGCCTGTTTCGCTTACCATGAATCCGAAATTCGGATAACCGATTACATTTACCCATGGTGCGGGAGTAAACTTTTTCTGTGAGAATTCAGCGGCATTCCGCTGAAGATCGTTCCAATCGATGACATACTCTTTTCCGCCATCAGCGAATCCGCCGAAACCGTTGTATCTCTGCAAATCTCCTATTTCTTTCAACGGATAGGTGTATGGGATTCGGCATGCCAATTCCGGCTTTTCTTTGATTCTGGTGGGAATTAAATCGGGAAGATGATGCTCCGGAATTACATATTCCGGCATCTGTTCTCTGATTGAACCTTTGTCTCCGTAAAATATCGCGGATGCAGCGGTTCTTATGAATGTTAATTCTTCTTGCGTGACCTGATCACCGTGGAGAACGAATATCCCGGCTCGTTGGTTTAACCAATCTTCGCTGTTTGTTTTGCTGATCGTCCGTTGAATAACCCCGTTCAATTCGGCTCCATAATCAGTCGGTTGCAAATTTAAAATTACCAGATCCAAGTCGAACAAATGCGTTTTCAAAAAGCGATATATCTTTAATGCTTCTTGAACCAAGTCGATTTGTTGGGGGTCATCAACCTCAATCAAAAGGATAGGATAATCTCCGGAGATACCGAAACGCCAAAGTGCCGGTTGGCCGAGACAATTAGCCGCAATGACTTCGGAAGGTGCGCGGAAAATCTTATTCGGATAATTCAATGCGGAAAGCAGATGAAGGCTGGTTTCAAGCGATTGGGATCCGATTTTGAGCTTTCCTAACCAGGCTTTTGCCGCGATATTGGCTTGGCTGAACGCGGTTTCGATTGCAGCCCAATTCCGATAACGATCGGCTAAAATCAGAAGTTCTTCACGGCTTTCCGCAGTGAAAGTTAAAAACGCTAAATCGGTACTGCCATGTGGCAAAAGCTCTACTTCCTGTCCGAGGGAGAATATCGGATCGAGTGTCGCACCCGTTGTCCCCGAAAGATATTGTTCGGATGATAAAGCGACGGGATTTCTTGTTGATCCGCCGCGTCCGATAAAATGATAACGATCCGCTTCATGTGAGACAGTTTTTTGAATCCCTTTAGTAAGGACCATATGTCCCAAAAAGATGGATTTTTCTTGATCGGATCGCAGTCGCCGGGTAAATATCTGGAGATTCAATTCCGGAATAAATTCACTTTCAATGAACATTTTATTAAACGCCGGATGCCGGACATCCGTCAACTGCGAAGACAGAATTACTTCGCCGTAGGAAGTTAACCGAAGAGTATGGATGTCATCCTGTGTGTTCATTAAATGAATTCGGCGAATTTCAACCGGATCATCCGGAGCTACGGTTACATCCATCGTCGAAATGAACCCGTTTTCGGACCTTCGAAAAACAGCCATATGAGCATAATAAGTAACCTGTAAATTCGTCGGATCGCCCGGTACCGGTTGATAAGTCGCGGACCAGAACCGGCCGGGTTGGCCCGAATTTGAATCCATTTCCTGAATATAAATCCAGGTTCCCCACGAATCCGTTACCTGATCGGCTCGCCAACGGGTTAGATCAACGGCATTCATCGAACTGTATCCGCCGCCCATATTGGATATTAACAGATGATAGCTGCCGTTTGACAGGAGATTTAATTGAGGGATAGTAGACAGCAGAGGTACTCTCCAAGGAGCAATTTCTTCGGATACCGCAACCATCCTTTGGAGTCCTTCGACATTTTCCGCGTCCGGGTTTTGAATGGGAACGAAATACGGGATTTGTTCTTGGAGCAATAATTCGACGCTTTGTATACGTGAATCTCTGTGTAACCTTTGAACCATGATGTCATTGGCGAAGAAATTTGCTATTGCCATCATGATCATCCCTTGGTGATGTGCCATATATTCATACACCAATGCTGACCTTTCATCTTTCAGGAGACGATCGGGAGTGAAATCAATGGCTTCGTACAATCCGAATAAACCAAACATTTTATATTCCAACAGCCGGACGAGATTTTGAACAACTGCTTCCGGTTCGTAAGAGACCGCCATCAATGAAGCATAAGGCGCAATAACCAGATCATCTGCCAATCCCCGCTTAAAACCCAAACCCGGAACTCCGAAAGCCCGATATTGATAATTTTGACTTGCATCGAACCGATAAAAACCGGATTCGGATATTCCCCACGGGACTCCCTTCTCTTTTCCATACTCAATCTGCCGGAGAACGGCCCCTTCCGAACTTTCCGCCAACAAGGTAGCCGGATAAGAATGGAAGAACAAAGCCGGCATCAAATACTCAAACATAGTCCCGCTCCATGATAATAAGACATATAAGTTTTTGATGCGGGTAATCGGCCGACCAAGCTGCATCCAATGGGATTGAGGGACGTCTCCTTTGGCTATGGCAATAATTGAGGCAATCCGTGCTTCCGAAGCCAATAAATCATAAAAATTCTGGTCTAATTGACCGGTCACAAGATTTAATCCGATATGAAAAACATGTCTTTGTTTGTTATAAAGGAATCCAAAATCCATCTCATTCATTAATTGCTCGGATTTTGCCATGATATTTTCATATTGTGCGATCATTCCGTTCGCATTGACCTCCGCATGGTCGAGAAGGGTGATCAATTGATTCAGCCATTCCCATGCGATATTTCTATCAGATTCTTCAGAATCCTCCGGCGCTTGCGAAGCTTCGCTTTTTTCGGACAGGCAATCTTTTAAATCCTCGATATACAGAGAAGCTCTCTCGATTTGGTCATGCAATTGGCCAAATGCCAAGTCGTAGGGTAAGCAACTGCGCAGACTATTCATCGCTTCGGAAAATTGAGGTTGGCGGAATAGTCGGGGAGGATTTTCGAAGAGAGGAATCCATGGCAGCAGTTCGGTGATCGTCCGTTCGATTGCAAGATTGTGCTGTTCGATTTGGCGGGAAAATTCCTGCAGTTTATTTAACGTTTCCAGGTCAAATGAGGAACCGCCGACAGTTATCAACTGTTGTAACCGGTTTGAAATATCTTGCCAAAAAAATCCTTTTACCTTCAGAAAAAGTGGATACCAATTTTCGGGATGGGATCGTGCCGCTAAAATTTCGTTACTGATCCCTTTGATAAGAGCATCTATTTCTTTGATCTGCCGGTCGAAATCCTTTTTACGGATAGCGTTTAATCCATCAGCTAAGTTTCCCAAGGAATCCAGGTAGCCCTCCCACAGATTCCAACGTAGAATTGTTTCGTTTCTTTTATTCTTACAAGCCTGCGATGTAATCATCAAACACGCAGCCAGATTTCCGCTGTCGACCGTTGACACATAACGGGGATTCAGAGGTTGAAGAGTAATCGTGTCATACCAATTAAGAAAATGACCGCGAAATCTTTCCAGTTGACTCAGGGTTTCCAAAGTAGTAGCCAAACGGATCGCCAATGTCCTTTGATCCAAATAACCGAGGTCGTAAGCTGCCAACGTTGAAGTGAGCAATAAGCCGATATTCGTCGGTGAAGTGCGATGCGCAACGGTCCCGATCGGTTTTTCCTGAAAATGATCGGGGGGCAACCAGTGATCTTCAGGCCCGACAAATCGTTCAAAAAAGCCCCAAGTTCGTCGGGATACCAGACGCAAAAGTTTTATTTGGTCCGGGTTGAGCTTCGCGGATTTCTTAATAATAGGAAGATTAATCCACCATGCAATCATGGGGGAAAGAAGCCAAAGGAGCAAAACAGGAGAAGCGTTAATGACAGCCGGAGCCAAACCGTTTCCGCTGAACCCCCAAATAAATTGCAAAAGAATCGTGAGTAACAATGATACTCCGGCCACTCCCGTCATTTTCTGCCAGGAAATATTTTTCCGCTGCAGCCCGAACAGGTGCGCGGTTTGTGCAGCGGTGGTCCATTGCAAAAGATCTTTTTTGCTGATAAACAAGCGATAGAGAGTCGTAAATATGGCATCTGTAGAATAATATGCTTCATACGGCAGGAATGCTACCGCCAACAACCAACGCAAAAAATTCCAAAACAACGGTCGAAATGCCGCTCTGACTGTCCCCCCATGCACAATCTGGATAATGCTGTTGATAAAACTTGTTATCAACGGTATACCCAGAGAAACTAAAACAGTCAAAGACCAAAGCAGAGCGAAACGGGGAAGAAAAATAACACCGAGGATAAAAAATAAAGAGAGCGCCGGCGGGAAAAGAGAGCGACGTAAGTTATCAAAAATTTTCCACCGGTCAATGATCGAAAATGTGACGCCGAATCTTTGGGGATGGATCAGCCAAGGGAGCAGCTGCCAATCCCCGCGAATCCAACGCCTCTGACGCAAGGCTTGAAGGATATAGTTTTGCGGATAATCCTCGATCATTGTAATATCCGTGACCAATCCGGCGCGACCCATTAGTCCTTCGAGGAGGTCATGGCTCAGAACCGAATTTTCGGGAATATGTCCTTCCACACTGCGGGTGAATCCATCCACATCATAGATTCCCTTGCCGACATAAATTCCTTCGCCGAAAAGATCTTGGTATGCATCCGAGACAGCCAGCGTGTATAGGTCCAATCCGGTATCTCCCGAATAGATTCGGGTGAACCACGAATAATTCGCGCTCCTGGGATGAATTTCCATCCGCGGTTGCAATATGGTATATCCGGAAATAACCCGGCCCGTCTTTTCGTCGAAAATCGGACGATTCAGCGGATGTGCCAAAGTGCCTGCTAACCGGCAAGCCGCACCGCGAGGTAATACGGTGTCGGTATCCAAGGTAATGACAAAGCGAGTTCTCTGCAATATTCCTTTATCCGGATTTTCATCGTGAAACCCGTCTGTAAAAACAGTGAAGGATAAGCCGGATTTTCCGCGTAGCAACAAATTTAATTCATGTAATTTGCCGCGCTTCCGTTCCCAACCGATCCATTTTCCTTCGGAGGGATTCCATAATCTCTTCCGGTGAAGAAAATAGAAACGGCTGACGCTTGTCGAATCGTTTTCTTCCGAATTTTCGGCGGAGTTCTCCGAAAATGAAACAGGACCGTATTTACGATTCAAAGCTCCGATCGCTTCGATTGTTTGTTTTACCAAATCTTCGTCTTCCGGCATTGTTTCCTGATCGGCATCTTTAAAGTCTGTCAACAAGGCAAAGAATAATCCCGGCTCCGGATTACGGAGATAATGTAATTCGAGTTGTTGAATCAGAGATTCGATGTCTTTGCGGCTCGTTATTAAAGAAGGGATCACGACCAAAGTTTGAAACGAATAAGGAATTCCGTTCCGAAAATTCATCTTGGGGAGCGTGCGCGGGTGGACTAAAAGAGTAATCAGCCAGTTTATCAGTCCGGTCGCAACGGTCATAGCGGGGACGATCCCAACCAAAATATATAAGATGATTGCCAGCCATTGGACCGGACGGTAGTTGGAAGCGGTGCCGGAGTTAAGTGAAGAACCGGCATTAAACTGCTGCGGAAGATTGGTTATCGCGCTTACAAAACCCAGAAGGAGGATGGTTAAGAGGAAAATTGCCGATAGATAAACAAAATCGGCATGTTTGAAAATCCACCTTTGGAGCCGAGTTTTAAAATTGGGGCGATAGCCGATTTTTTGTTCCAATTGCGGTCGCAAATTCCCAATAATAATTTCGCCGATATGTAACACCGGATTTTTATTGGAGCAATCAATCCGATCTTTATTTTTATCGATTAAAGTTTCAAAATAAAGCGGCGAATCGGACTGACCTTGGTTGATATCGGTCGCCATGTTCAGGACGGTTTCTGCAATCTGAATTTCGTCCTGACCGGTTGCCCGGGAAAGTTTTTCGATTTCCTTTCGATAATGGTCTCGGGTTTTAAAATCCATCCGCGGGTATATCCCGGACGGGTCCTTTCGCAATAATTCTTCGAGAAGGCTTACGGATTCGAAGAATTCGTTCCAGTCCTGTTCGGAAATCGTACGTAAACTGATGATGATTTTGGCAACACTGTCATTATTAACGGTTCTGGTAAAGGCGCCGTTTTCCTCAGAAAATTGACAACTCGTTTCCATATTCTGCGAAAAAACAAGCGGCAAATTCGGTTGATCATTCGGATGAATGATCGTGACCAACTCAATTGAAAGAAACTCGATCAGGCTATAACGCAAAAAGATAGGAAAGGCCCACAGTTCGCCCGTTGACAGCGGGACGGCTTTTTGGAATTGAATCAAAATCGATTCCAATTCCATCGGGTCGATCATCAGCTTTTGATAAGAGAGGATCGAACGAGCGATGATATATATTCGGGGGAAATCTTTGAGAACACCATTTGTAATTTTCGGCAACTGTTGATAAAACGAAACAGGTAAATCTTCCTTAATCTGTTGCAGTGTTTGCCGAATAACATAATAATTATCCAAAATCCACTCAGATGCATAGGTTAGAGGAATTTTATTTTGAGAGGATTCACTGAAATAATGATGAGCTTCATCCAACCAAGTCTCAAATTGCGATAGATTTTTTCCCGGAATATCCCTTCCCGGTAAAGTGGATTGAGCTTTACGGGTCGGTTTTTGATATCGGACTTGCTGACAAACATCCGTAAGCGAAGTCACTAATTCCTGAATTTGACGTGATTTTAATTCAGA
>JALHEL010000436.1 GCA_022837205.1 Leptolinea sp. | reverse complement strand
CACTTAAGGAGTAACGAGTGTCCCGATCGGTTCCCCTCTTACCGCTTTGCTGAGAGCCCCTTCTTCCCAAAGATTTAGTACCAATAACGGCATTTTATTTTCCATACAAAGAGAAATTGCAGTCGCATCCATTACCTGTAATTGCCGCGATAAAACATCAATATATCGAATGGTATCGAATTTGACAGCATTTGGATTTATTTTCGGATCGGAATCATAAATTCCATCCACTTTCGTGGCTTTGATCAAAAGATTGGCGTTGATCTCAACAGCCCTCAAAGCTGCGGCTGTATCTGTTGTAAAATAAGGATTCCCGGTGCCGCCCGCAAAAATGACTACTCTTTTTTTCTCAATGTGTCGGATTGCTCGTCTTCGGATATACGGCTCGGCGATCGAACGCATTTCGATGGCTGTTTGGACGCGGGTTGTAACACCGATATGTTCCAATGCATCCATTAAGACAAGTGAATTCATGACGGTAGCAAGCATTCCCATATAATCAGCGGTTGCTTGATCCATCCCGACTTCGATTCCGATTTTTCCACGCCAGATATTCCCTCCTCCGATAACAATTGCCAGATCCGCCCCCATGTCGAAAACTTCTTTGACTTGTTGAGCAATTTTATTGGCTGATTGGGGGTCGATCCCATTTTCTTCCTTGGGGGAAAGCGCTTCACCGCTGAGTTTTAGTAATATCCGTTGGTATTTTAAGTCTGTCATTTGAGGCCTCTTCGCTATTTTTCTGAATGGTTCGCTTTTCTTTCGCAATCTGGAATAATTATAAGGGATTAAGAAAACCTTCTTGATTTTGAAAATTTTCGTAAGCGTATAAAAAAACCGGTTTCCCTATGAAAACCGGTTTTTAAAGTTTGTGTTGATAAGGTCGGAATGATTATTCTGCTTCTTCTGTATCGGATGATTCACCTAACGCATAACGCGCAAATCGTCTGACAATGATATTTTCACCTAAAGCGGCTATATTCTGATTGATTAAATCTTGAACCTTGATGGATTCATCCCGAATGTAAATTTGATTTAATAAAACAACTTCGTCTTTATATTTTTTCAAGTAACCTTCCACAATCTTCGGAATAATCACTTCACTTTTTCCTTCTTCACGAGCTTTGGCTTCGGCTATTTTTGCTTCATTATCCAAAACACTTTGCGGGATATCCTCCTCACTGATATAAAGCGGAGAAGATGCGGCAATCTGTAAGGCTAATTCATGAGCCAAGTAACGAAACGATTCCGAACGGCCGACAAAATCGGTCTCACAATTTAACTCCAACATGACACCGACTCGACCGCCGCCGTGAGTATAAACTTCAATGACACCTTCTGAAGCGGCTCGACTGGATCGTTTTAAAGCCGTTGCAAGCCCTTTTTCTCGTAAGGATTCCATCGCTGCTTTCAGATCGCCGTTTGCGTTTTCCAGTGCTTTTCGACATTCAAGGATGCCCGCACCGGTACTTTCACGTAATTGTTTAATAAGATCTGTACTGACTGTACCCATTTAATTATTCCTCTTCTTCGCTTTCATCATATTCGCCGCCATTCGAGTCTTCGCCGGCATCCTGTTTAGCGGCTTTCATGTTGCCTAATTTTGCCAATGTCGATGCTCCGAATAAATCTTCATCTTCCATGTCTCC
>JALHEL010000047.1 GCA_022837205.1 Leptolinea sp. | reverse complement strand
AAAGCTGTAATTCCGGATAACAATGTCTCAACCACGACGCAAAACGCACCCGCTTCCAAATTGACTGTTGAAGAAATGACCGAAGCAAGAAAGAAATTCCTCGTTGTATGTCCTCTTTTTATGATCGGTTGAAATATCAAAGGGTATATCAAAAAGCACGGAATAACACCCATATTAAAAATATTACATCCTAAAGCGATTAAACCGCCGTCGGCAAAAAATAAAGCTTGAATCAACAGAACCACGGAAAGAGTCAGAAATGCGGGGAAAGGTCCCAAAACAGCCGCTAAAAGAATTCCTCCCCCGATATGCCCGCTTGATCCGGTACCCGGAATAGCAAAGTTAACCATTTGTGCAGCAAAGACAAAGGCTCCCATCACACCCATAAGCGGGGCTGTTTTTTCTTCCGAATCCGATTCTTTGATCTTTTTAACCGAATAAGCGATTGCTCCGGCACTGCCGACCCACATCATTCCACCGACAGCCGGATTAATCAAAGCATCCGTCATATGCATCGCAATTCCTCCGAATTAAATAAAAATACCATTTGCGGTTTCACAGTGCTTCAAGCCTGTGTTCTTCCTTCATGGCATTTTAAGAAAATCAAAACATGATGATGTCTTCATGACATCGTTGGACTTATCTTATCGAATACTTAACGTTTTGTCAATTTATTTTTCATTTTTATAATTCAATACCGTTTGCACAGCTTGATTAATCGCTTCGCCGAGTGTCAAATCATGCATCCCGGCGACGGTAATCTTGCATTTATTACTGGGAATTAATATTTTTTCAGCTTTACTTTTCCCAACCGCAACGGCAATCGCGGGCGTGATCTCTCCCAATAAGGAATTCGCCGCGATAATCCCCATCGGACCGATCAAAATATCCGCATCTTCACACGCGACTAAGATAGGGTTTTCACCGGTTGCGGCAAAATCCGCACCGGCTTTTAACATTGTCGACGTCGCAATACTATTCGTTCCGATTGCGATAATCGGATCCGAAAATGAATTCTTTTTTAATTGTTCGATAATTGTTTTCCCGATACTGCCGCCCTGCCCGTCAATCACCACAATTTTCATCGATCATTTCCTTTCCGTCTATTATTACGGACCATTTGAACAAAAAGCAGGCTTGTCTTCTTGAATACAGGCCTGCTTTTATTCGTCAACTTTTATAAAATTACTTTCTTGACTTTAAGAACTCGTCCGCTGCATTTCCGAACACATGATGCAAGAGTAAGTCCTTTTTGCTCTTGATATACGGCAAATTGACTTCATCTTCCAAAACCGGCATCAGATAAGAAGCGGGGCGATATTTCTTAACTTCAACATCATCTCCCAAAATCTTCTTTCTGAATTCCTCGTCAATCGGACCCGGCGTTTTTCCGAATTCGCCTCTTAAGATCATTTTGAACTCATTGGAAACAAATGCATACCTCTCTCCAGCGAGAACATTGAATGCGGCTTGAGATCCGACAATCTGGCTGGTGGGCGTAACCAAAGGAACATAACCGACATCCTTTCGAACTTTCGGAAACTCTTCCATAACAGCGTCCATCATGTCTCCCGTAACACCCATTTCTTTCATTTGGCTCTGCAAATTTGAAATCATACCGCCCGGTATCTGGGTAATAAAAACTTTATCATCATAACCTGGATAATCCAAATCCGCCAAAATTTCTCTGCTTACCGCAATAGCGGTATCCAAATCTTCCGGAGTCTTCATTATGGCTTCAACCATTTTATCGACCTTATCCACCGGAACATCATCAAAGTAAACCGGTTTTCTTCTCGATTTGCCAAAAGAAGGGATAGATCCTTTCAATTCTTCAAAAATAACTCGCAATACATCTTGAGCCTTTGAAATCGCATCTTTATCCAAGTCATGTTCAAAACCCATTCGTTCGGCAACAACCGCCATCACTTCAATCGGCGAATGGGAGGGACCACCCGCAAACGGGGAAATACAGGTATCAAATTGATCAAGTCCGTATTTCATTCCCAAAGCAAGGTTAACCAGCGCAACACCGGTGGTTGTATGTGTATGCAGAACAATCGGAACATTAATTTCTTTCCTTAAAGCCGGGAACAACACGACGGCATCCTTCGGATGGAGTAAACCGGCCATATCTTTAATGGCAATTCGATCGACGCCTTCTTCCAAGAGACGCTTTCCGTAATCAACGAAATACTGAGTGGTATGAATCGGGCTTGTCGTATAGCACATCGCCGCTTCGACTTTTCCGCCGTATGCTTTGGTCGCAAGAATTGCCATCCAAAGATTACGAACATCATTCATCGCATCAAAAATTCGCATATTCTTACTACCGCTTTCGATACTTTGTCGAATGAATGCGGCTAATAAATCATCCGGATAAGGACTATACGCAAATAAGTTTTGGCCGCGGAGAAGAGATTGAATTTTATCCCCTCCACCCATTTCATCACGAAATCGTTCAAGTCGTTCCCACGGGTCATCTTTGGTGAATCGAATTGCCGAATCTAAGGTCGCCCCACCCCAAAGTTCGAACATGTTATATCCCGCATTTTTTATGATGGGAAGGACACGCATAGCCTGTTCGGTTGTCATACGAGTCGCCGCGCAACTTTGATGCCCGTCACGCAACGTTAAATCATTAAAAAGAACTTTTTTTGTCATTATGCTTTTTCTCCGTTGTTTATTTTTTTCTTTTCTATATTTATTGATCTCTTATATTATTTATTTACTAAAATTATCATATTATCTGTATGGTAAAAAAAACTAATCCGTATAATTCTATCATATATCCTTGGGAATAGTTGGGCTCTTTCCGTTCTTTCTTGAAAGAATATAGATAGAAATTCGATCTTTTAGAAATGTTGATTGAAAGAGTTTTTATTTATAATATCTCCTACGGGTCCGGATCGAAATCAAAGAAACAAACCATTCAAATCATACGGAGGGATAATTCTTAAATCAATAAATTATTGTTCATTAAATCTGCTTGACACCTAATTCTTAAAGTCAATATAATAATAATTATTCGATTCTTTATATTCTTTAAAGAATATATGGAGGAGATCTTTTATGGGTTTCTGACAAATGAAAATTTATAACTTCCTGTTTCTTTTTTTACGAGTATTATCAATAAGAGAACATAATTCAGACCATGTTAAACACAAATCGGAGGATATGGAATGAAAAAACAAATAGATCTGCAACAATTTCCGGCTGGAAATCTACCCGCACGTATTTTAATGGGTCCGGGACCGAGTATGGTCGATCCGCGAGTATATCAGGCAATGGCAGCCCCTTTAGTCGGCCATTTAGACCCTGAATTTGTTCATTTGATGGATCGAACTCAGGAATTGCTTCGATATACTTTCCGTACGGAAAACAAATTAACGATTCCGGTATCCGGAACCGGGAGTGCTGCAATGGAAGCTTCCATCGCCAACTCGGTTGAACCGGGAACGCCGGTTTTGATTTGCATCAACGGTTATTTCGGTGAGCGGCTCGCCGATATGGCGAAAAGATATGGTGGAGATGTTTCAACGATTCATCGCCCGTGGGGTGAAGTTTTTACCCCTTCCGAAATCGAACAGGCTCTACGGGAGAAGCCGGCAAAAGTCGTTGCGATTGTCCATGCGGAAACTTCAACCGGCGCGGAACAACCGCTGGATGAAATTGCCAAAATCGTCCATAATCACGGAGCGATTCTGATCGTTGACGCAGTTACATCCCTCGGAGGTGTACCGTTGAGTGTGGACGAAATCGGAATCGATATTTGTTACAGCGGAACTCAAAAATGCATCAGTGCACCTCCCGGATTGGGACCGATAACTTTCAATGAAAGAGCTTTGAATTTAATGCAATCCAGAAAAGCACCGGTGACCAGCTGGTATCTGGATATGTCACTTGTTCAAGCTTATTGGGGTCCTAACCGAACCTATCACCACACCGCACCTATTACTATGAATTATGCGTTATATGAGGCACTTCGGATTATCGCGGAAGAGGGAATTGAAAATCGCTGGGCACGTCATCGGGCAAATTCGGAAATGTTTTGGGAAGGTTTAGAGGATTTGAACCTAAAGTGTTTTATTCCGAAAGAACACCGTCTCACATCTCTTTGCACGATTCAGATTCCTGAAGGGGTGGATGATGCCGCGGTTCGAAAATCACTTCTGGAGGATTACAACATCGAAATTTCCGGTGGATTGGGCAGCCTGAAAGGTAAGATCTGGCGGGTTGGCTTAATGGGATATACCTCAAGGAAAGAGAATATATTGCTGCTTTTGGCTGCTTTGAAGAAAATACTTTACAAGTAATTTATCTCAATTGAAATTTTAACAAAAAAAGAAGGAGGTGCACCATAGTCTGATTTCGATGCACCTCCTTCTTTTATTCAAATTTTTGTAGAATCGTCCCCGAAAGAGAAAAGATTACAGGAATCCCCAATCCATATCCGCTCCTTCTTCCATCATTTCGGGATCCCACGGATCAAAGCGTAAATCCACATAAACATCTATTTTCAAAGCCTCCATTGCTGCCATTCGCACTTGTTCGATCATATGTCCTCCGTAAGGGCAGAAAGGAGTCGTTAAAATCATTGTGATGACAGCACGGTTTTCTTCTTTAACGACATCACGGATTAATCCCAAATCAATCACACTGTATCCCAATTCGGGGTCGTGAACATTCCTTAATGATTCTTTCAATAATTCCGCTTCCTTTGGATTCGTTTTTTCCAACTGCCAGGAAGCTTTTCCTTGCATGATTGTTTCTTCACTCATATTGATTTCCCTTTCTTGTGCTTTTTACCTTATCGGTCATTTTCGGGCATCTGTCAGCACCCCCATCTCAATTAATGCCCGGCGAACAGCTTCTTCCCCTTTCGGTTTTATGAATACGGTATTGGCATTCAATTGTTGTTGAATCCATTGTGAAGTGTCTTTTGAATTTAATAAGCTGGCTATCCAATCAGGATTGGTTACGGTTAATACAGTCGCTTGAAACATGGTCGCTTGTGTATCCATTCGATCCCATTGCTCAACGGCATTCAACAAGGCTTCCGGCAAGGCTTTTTCACCGGACCTTTTCAACATAGCGATAAATGAAGGTACGGATAATCCGTTTTCTTTAGCATGAAGCAATGATTCGGGGGTAACTCGGAAGATCCAACGATCCGGTTGAATTTTTTCCCATTCGCAGAATCTTGCGATATGGTAACGCAATATCCGCGGTACATTCGGATTTACCGAAATTCTCCCGTCTATGGTGACTTTGGGCGGTACTTTTTCAAGATTCGCTTTTCTATAATTGTCTTTTGGGACTTCCTTCCCCAAGGATTCAGCCAAACATCTTTCACCGATCCTGCTGACCCTAAAAGCACTGATTGGTAGAAAACCATTCGGCTTTTCCGGATTTTCACTTTTGGGGGCATTTGAAGCTATATCCACAATTCCCAACCAATGAAGCGGTCCCGAAAGCAAATATCGGAGGTAGATTCCTTCGACATTTTCCCATTCTTTATATTGATTTTTCTCGCGATTACGAATCAACCACGCCGTGGAATCATTTTGATTTCGCAAAAAATCAGGCGAATCCTGTTTTACTGCGGAAAGAAAACCCGAAAAGCTCCACCAACCGTTGCCATGAATCCGATTAAGAAATTGCATTACATTTGTTCGTAGTTTACTCGGATTGTGAGCAAATAATTCATCGACAGCCAATTCCTTAATCCATAGCAATTCATCCATTTCCTCGGTCTGCTGCCAGGCTCGGATGAGTTGAAGCAAAGCACTAAGTCGATCTATCATTAAAAAAGATTGACCTGTTTCCGCTATCGGCATAAAAGATTGGTCCAATATACCGGCGATTTGCAGTAGATTAACCGTAAATCGAGTTTTTTCCTCCCCGTAAACCGGATAAAACAACGAAAACTCATGCCCGGTACGCAACGAAGCTAAGATCAAACAACTGAGATCCAAGACGGAATCATTTCCCGCATAAATTTGAACAACTTCCCGCGGAGCAGCCGGACGAATAATCAAATCAGGTGAATTTGATTCTTCAATAGGCAGGTTTTTCAGTTCTTGGCGGAATTTGTCATAAAGCTCATCCGGTAAATAGACATATTCTCTCATTCCTTCCGGGGTATCAAAAAAGCTTTTTTGTATCAATCCTCGATACCAAAGCCACTGCGCCGGATTTTGCGGAGATTTCCATGGTTCTTCACGAATAAATCGTGCTTCACCCATTACTTCTATCTCGCCGAATAACCGAAAAAAAGGTCCCGATTGAATCTTGCCGTTGTTTATTACTAATTTTTCAATCGCAGGTCTGACGGACTCCGGGAGATCTTTCCTTAAAGAGCTTGAATCGATTGATTGAATAATTTTTCGCGCAAGGATTTCCTCGATTGGTTCCGCTGACTCGGCAGACGCGGATAGATTCCAACTGGCAGCAATCGCATTTAGAATATAAGGCTCGTGAAGAGATAGACTTTTTTTCAGATCAGGCATTATTCATCGCTATCCTTTTTGTCAATCGACGCCGCTTCCCACGTTTGGACCTTACCGGAAATTACCGCCGTGACCCATTGCGCGGATAAATAATCCTTTTTTTTCTCCCCGATTACAATTAAATCTTGCGGATCCGGGATCGGTTGATCAAAATCTTCTTTTACAACCGGAAGAGAAATTACCGATACTTTCCCATTAAGTAACATCCAGACCAGACGATCATAATCGGCATTCACTTTTATACTCGAATTCCCCCCCGAGTCACCGGTATGGGCGGTATAAATTCGCGGATAAACAGCTCGTCCCTCAAGGATCTCTAGCTGTCCGTTTTGGATCTTTTGCGATAATTGGTTTTGGATGGCGAGGTTTTTATTTTCAGGAGTCATTTCGATCCATCGATTCAATATTTCCTCGGATGACGATGACGAATGAAACCGCCTTGGAATAACCGAATCACAGAGCGGCAAAGCCAACCCCAACAGAATAATTATAAAAGAAAGGCATATTGACAGCGACCGTTTCGGAAAACCATCCGTTATCGTAATCCGTGTAAAAGCAGGCTGATCCGCCATTTCCCAAATATAGATGAAAGGAAATCGCATCACCGCAACGCACCCGATCGCGAAATAAATGAGTGTCACCCAGTCTACCGGTAAAATAAAACGAAAACCTGAGGTCATTGCGAAAGCGGTTCCCAAAGAATAAGTGAGATGCAGCAGAAACGGTATGGCACCAGCCCAAGAAGTACGTCTGATCGCACTTCCAAATCCGATGCTGAGGATAATAATATAAACAAAAAGCGATAACTTATTCTGCTTGAGAACATTTTCCGAACTTTCCCGATACCAGAAAACAGATCGATCATGAAACCATTGTTGAGAATCGGTTACGGGTTCCGTTCTGACCGGAAGAATCAATAATGAAGAAAGTTCGTTATTTATAAAATGGGCTGTAAAAGATTGAAGAATAGGAAGCGGATGGTTTAGGATTAATTCGATGACATTATGAGAAGTTCCGGTATCCGAATCTTCGCCTGACTGATCTGCGTTCGCAGCATGAGCGTAAAGTGAATAAAGATAATTTACTTCGGAGTTGCTTTCGCCGGCTGTCGGATTCGGGTGAATTTGATTCCAAATGTTCCACGGCAAAATAATGATTAATACCGAAACCGCAAATATTCCGAATGATTTAATGGCGTGCAAATTCAAGCGCTTTTCAATCGAATAACGAATCAGGAGAAAGAGCAATACAACCGGAATAAAAACCGCGGATTGTGTTCTGATTTGGACGGCAATTCCGCATAAGCCGCCCGAAATGATTGCAAACAGAGATTGTCGTTTTTCATCTGCCTGGTACCAATGAATCAACGCAACCATCAGCCAACTCACAATTAATGCTGTCGGGAGATCAGACATCATCAGACGGCTGTTCGAAACTTGTACAACAGGGGTCAGTTCAATGCTGTAAACTTCCCGCAGGATGACCCACCAAGCCGCCAGGATGCCGCTTAACGGAAAATGAAGCAAAGTACCGATCCGATAAACCGCTACGGGGAATAAAGCTAATACGATTATCTGTAAATTCGTCACAGAAAGGTAGTTATTACCCGCAATGGCGTGCAAGAGTGCTAAGAATGCGGCATAAAACGGCCGCACCACACCCATTCCATTCCGAAATCCATCACCGATCAGAATACTCTGTGCGAACATATCATAATATTCCGCATCGGAAGAGGGATAAAAATTATAATTCGGGGGTCTTAACGCCGGTAAAAAATAACTTCTTCCTTCAAAAGGTGTCCTGATCCAGACAATGGAAGCGATCAGCCAGATGATCAATCCTGTCAATCGGATAAAGTTTTTTCGGCCTTTTTCGGATATCGCCTTTTTTTTCAAGAATCGACTTTGCAAAAAAGTGATCAATCCGATTATCGGGAAAAGAATCAACAAAGGGAAAATCAAATGCCCTTCCAGGATTGAGACTCCCTGTCGATAAAATGTTCCTGAAATGATATGGAGTCCCAATCCGGTTTTTAAAGCAAACACAATCAGAAAAATGAGCAGAATTCCGCAAGTTACTGCCCATATCAACGTTTTTCGATTCCGATTCAGCCTGCTCTTAGTATCTTCTTTCGAAGAAAAAAACCATACAAAGAAAATCGATTCGACAGAAAACAAACCGCCCCAAACTAAAGCCGGAATTAACCTTGTAAATAAAGATTTCGAAAAAGCTGTGATTCCGAAAGGAGGTCGCAGAAATATCCATGCTAAAACTACGATATATCCTGAGAGTAAACCAACCAAACCGACAACCTGATATCTGCGGTTATCTTTTACGCTATCTGAGGCATCTTGCTCAGTCAGAGCATTCTTGGCGAATCGCAGGCAAAGACCGATAAGAAAAAGCAATCCCAAAACCAGTCCGATTCTGAGCGGCGACAGACCGAACAGAACTGCACTTTC
>JALHEL010000435.1 GCA_022837205.1 Leptolinea sp. | reverse complement strand
GTTTTAATTTATGGCGATTGCGGAGTTGCAATGAATCCTGATTTGGTGAAAGGCCAATTGACCGGTTCTTTTAACCGAGGATTTGCCTATACTGTTTATGAAAAATTGATCACAGATGAAAAGACAGGCGCGTTGAAAATCAAAGGATTAATCAGCGATTACAAATTACCGTCAACAACCGAAATGCCGTATGTTGGGAACATGCAGGTCGAATTGTGCCATACTTATGAGCCGACCGGACCTTATGGGGCAAAAGGGATCGGTGAAGCAGCTTTAGCTTCTGTTCAAGCTGCCGTCGCTAATGCCATTTATAACGCAATCGGGATCCGTTTCTACAAATTACCGATTACACCGGAAGTAGTTTTGGCTGCTTTGAAAGAGAAGGAAGGAGCAAGTCATTCATGAATACCGTTTACCTCGAAAAAGAATATGACTATGTAAAACCGAAAACCTTGGCTGAGGCATTGGAAATTCTTGAAACCAAAAAAAATGTCAAGATATTCGCCGGTGGAACGGATTTGATCATTAAACTGAAAATCGGCTCACCGATCGAGATGGACACAATGTTGGACATCAACGGGATTGAAGAATTAAAAAAGGTTACCTCCGATAAAGAAGGAATCACAATCGGAGCTACCGAGAAAATTTCTGTTTTAGAGAAAAACGAAGATATCATCAATCGCTTTCCGGCGCTTTATGAAGCGTTTATTTCCATGGCTTCGATTTCCCTCAGAAATATGGCGACATTAATTGGAAATCTTTGTAATGCCTCTCCCGGTGCCGATACCGCGGGACCTGTTATCTGCTACGGCGGAAGCCTGCTGATCAAAAATCACGCCGGAGAACGGCGCATAAAAGCGGAAGATTTTTTTGCTGAAGGCGGGAAAACCGTCTTGGAGCCGAATGAAATTGTTACCTCAGTAAATATTCCCGCTCCGGCGGAGAATACCGGTGCGGCTTTCATTAAACTGAGCAGAGTTAAAGCCGATCTGGCAAAAATCAGTGTATCTGTCGTCCTCACAAGGGAAAACAATCTTGTCGGATCTTGCCGGATTGCGATGGGATCCGTTGCCGGCAAACCGTTATTCCTGAAAGAAATCGGTGATGGACTGGTCGGGAAGCCATTAACGAAAGAGCTCATTATTGAGACGGCGGAAAAAATATCAAAAGCGATCAAGCCACGAGACGGCGGAAATCGAACAACCGCCGCATATCGTATTGAAACATCAAAAATTATTTCCAGAGATGCTTTGGAGCAAGCTTGGGAACGAAGCGGAGGAAAATTATCATGAGTCTGCATGAAATAACCTTGAAAGTAAACGGCAAAACTCATAAATTAGTCGTAAAAAGTAATGAGTTGCTATTAAATGTATTGCGGGATCGGCTATATTTGACCGGGACAAAATACGGATGCGGTCTGGCTGAATGCGGTGCCTGTACGATCTTAAACGGTGATCGTAGCATTATGAGTTGTATTGTTCCCGCCGTGGTCGCCGACGGATGGGAAATTACCACATCGGAAGGACTTGCAGATGGCGATAAATTATCTCCGGTGCAGGAAGAATTTATTAATCAGGGTGCTATTCAATGCGGTTTTTGTACACCAGGAATGGTGGTAACTTCAACGGCATTATTGCGCGAAAATCCGGATCCC
>JALHEL010000434.1 GCA_022837205.1 Leptolinea sp. | reverse complement strand
TGCTCCTACCGGAATTTTCGGAAAACGTTTATTCAATGCGATCATAATCGAATCGCGCGGGCCGGCGCCGAAACCCGCGTTGATATAGAAATACATTCCAAAGCTGTTGATAAATAATCCGATCAGCATAAAAACAATCCCAAGCCAATAGCTTTCACAAATGGGAATGATATTCAAAGACAGAATAAAATCACAGAATATGCCGATAAAAAGTACATTGGCGACGGTACCGAATCCGAATTTTTCTTTCATCGCGACCGAAACAATCAGCAAAACAACACCGGTCAAAATAACAACTTTTCCGAAAGAGATTCCGGTTTGGATAGAAATACCCATATGAAAAGCATCCCAAGGAGCCAGACCGATATTCGCTTTAATCGTGACGACTGTACCGATTGAAAAAAGAAAAAGTCCGAGGAATAATTTAATAAAACGAATGAGATATCGACGCATTTTCTGATCTTTTGAATTTTTATTTTAACATTAAAACATCCGATTGAATGAGATACCATACTTCATATGAGAACATAAACACCGAAGAAGCCGGAGACCTGAGACAAAAAGAAAAGCTTCCGAAAATCAGAAGCTCTTCTTTCCTTTTATCGATTCTTCAATCAGCACTCGCTGTAGCCGCAACTGTAACATTTCCGGCAGCCTTCCTCGTTGATGACGGACGCCTGACCGCATTCCGGACAAAGATCACCGATCCTCAGCATGGGATTTTGCGTCGGTGCCATTCGTCGCGAAGAATCTTCTCTTGCCTTTTTTTTCGGTTGAACGTCTGTACCCTGCTCAAGTAAACGTTCTTCCCGTTCTTCCAAATATTCCGCCAGCACTTGAGCCAGCCCATCCGGCAACGAACGAACCCGGTTTGCGCCAAAGCCTAAACTTCGCCCTCCGCCGATATCACGCAACTGATCTTGAATATCCCGTAATCTTCGGACGGGTTCCAATGGGGATGCGATTCGCAGCGTATAAGAGATTAATCGGCCGATCGCTTCCGAAATTGCGGAAGTTTCCGAGCCGGCTTTCGCCGTATTGATAAACACTTCAAACGGTTGATTCCCGCCATTCTCGTTAATCGTCACAAATGCCTTCCCCAAAGGAGTTTCAGCCCGGTAGGTAAATCCCCGTAATGCCCTGGGACGGGGTTTTTTTACTTCATACCAGAGAGGTATTTGAGCGGAATCTTCTGACTTTAACGCAGTCGGAGGTAGTATTTCGGACATGCCGATTTGCTGTTTTTCTTCGGCTGTTTTTTTCGTTTCAAGCACGACTTTTTCTCTGGAACCGGTGACATAAACGGTGGTCCCTTTGCAGCCGAGTTTCCACGCCAGCACGTATGCCTTTGCGATTTCTTCCGGACCGGTGCCTTCGGGGAAATTAATCGTCTTTGACAAACTGTTATCAACAAAAGCCTGAAGGGAGGCTTGCATCCGAATATGTTCTTCGGCGGTAATATCGCCGGAAACCACAAAAGTTCGCCGAATTTCTTCGGGAATTTCTTCGATTCCCTGGCAGGATCCCTTTTCCATTACTTTATCGACCAGTCGCTTTCGGGTACTCTCATCCAAACCGCTTTTGATCATCGCTTTCTCAAATAAGGGACTGGCATAAGATAAAAGAACATCTTTTCCGTTGTCGTTCATATGACGGACATAAGCCAATGC
>JALHEL010000433.1 GCA_022837205.1 Leptolinea sp. | reverse complement strand
CGGTTCATCGGATCGTTCTTCAACCTGTAACCGGAAATGGAATCCCTTTCTTTTTTGTTGAATGACTGCCTGTTTTTCCATTTATGCTTTTTCCCCTTCTGTCACTTCTGTTTTTTCTTCCGGAATATCTTCCAATCTGGTACCGGTCATCATCAGACCGATTTTCCGAATATCTCCATCATGTACTTCACCCATAATTTGGCCTTCATACATAACGTAAATACGATCGCTCAAACTAACCAATTCCTCCAGCTCTTCGGAGATTAATAGAACGCCGCCTCCGGATTCTCGTTGCTTGAGCAACATTCTCTGAATTCCTTCGATGGCTCCGACATCCAAACCACGGGTCGGTTGAACCGCGATTAAAAGTGACTTCATATTGGAAAGTTCTCGCGCTAAAATAACCCGTTGCAAATTTCCTCCGGAAAGAAGCCTTACTGGTGTATCGATCGACGGAACAATGATATCGTACTCGTCTTTTAAACTTTCAGCGTAAGCTCTGGCAGCGCCTTCGTCCATGCCGATTCCTTTACTGATCGGGCACTGATCATAGTTTTTCATAATTAAGTTATCCACAACACTCAAGTTGGGAGCAGTCCCCACATGATGGCGATCTTCGGGAATGTAGGCGATTCCTTCTTCAATCGCTTTCTTGATAGGTACTTTTGTCAGATCCAAATCTTTGGAGCGGATAGACCCGCTTTGAATTTTCCGTAAACCAGCGATAACCTCAGCCAATTCACGTTGACCGTTTCCCGCAACACCTGCGATTCCGACAATTTCACCGGCACAAACTTGCAAGGAAACTCCTTTCAACGCAGGCAATCCTTTATCATTTTCGGCATAAACATTTTCCACGATAAGAACCGGTTCGCCGGCATGGCAAGCTGATTTATCGATATTGAAAATCACTTCACGACCAACCATCAAAGATGCCAACTCTTCTTTCGTAACACCTTCGATTGGCATATCGGCGGCTGTTACTTTACCACGTCGTAAAACCGTAACTCGATCGGCAATTTCAAGAATTTCATTCAATTTGTGACTAATAAAAATAATCGATTTCCCTTTTTCCGTCATGGATCTTAAGGTGTTGAATAATACATCAATTTCTTGAGGCGCAAGAACAGCGGTGGGTTCATCCGTAATCAGAATATCGCATCCGCGGTAAAGCATTTTTAGGATTTCTACTCTCTGTTGTTCTCCAACCGACAACTGCCAGATATATGCTGTAGGATCAACAATCAAATTGTTTTCAATTCCAAGTTGCCGGATGATTTCGTCATATTTACTCAGATTCATGATGAATTTGGGCTCATCCAATCCTAAGAGAATATTTTCGGTTACCGTTTGAGTCGGAACAAGCATAAAGTGCTGATGGATCATTCCAATTCCGGCTTTGATTGCATCACGTGGGGATCTGAATCTGACCTGTTGTCCTTTTACATAAATTTCTCCGGAGTTCGGTTCATACAGACCGGCAAGAATATTCATCAGGGTACTTTTCCCGGCGCCGTTTTCTCCCAACAGGGCATGGATTTCCCCCTTTCTAAGATGAAAATCAACATTATCATTTGCTGTCAGCCCGGGGAACTTCTTGGTGATTTTTTTCATCTCAACGACAAATGGACTATCATCGGACATATGCAGGCTCCATTTCTTAAGGGAATTTAGT
>JALHEL010000046.1 GCA_022837205.1 Leptolinea sp. | reverse complement strand
CCGTTTCGAAGCGGACGCACGACTTCAATGCTTTCGGGAACACGGCCAACCATATCCTTTGCAGCTTGTCCCCATTCGACCATTTTCATTTCTTCAACAATGATGGCTGCGATCGTGGGCTCTTGCAAAAGAAGTTGTTTTCCTTCGGCGATCACCAAGCTTAACGTTCCTAAATCTATTCCAAGTTCTCGAGAAAAAAGCGCCATATTAATAATTATCCAGTTCTGAAAAATCGGTATTTCATCTTATATAATTTATATCATAAACCAATGTTTGATACGGTTGAAGCTAAATAATATCGGTCAGGAAGTAACTACCGATTTTTTGCCATGCAGCGGATCTCTGAAAAAAGCGGCGACATTACGGCTGCATATTTCTGGTACCGCGATGCATTTGCCTTCTCTGGCTGGCGCTGATCCGCAGGTTTGATTTTTTCATCTCCATCATAGCGCGCATAAATTCGGTTGAATTCCGTGAAGGAGCATTTTTCATAGCTTCTTCCGCTCGTTTCCTTGCCTCTAAAGCCCGTTCGACATCAATTTCATCGACATTTTCCGATGAATCAACCAAAATACGCACAACATCCGGTTTAACTTCCGCAATGCCCCCGGTAGCGGTGTAAAAGGTATCCTCACCGGCCAAACGGACTGTTATAATACCGGGTTGAAGTTTTGTATACATTCGTACATGATTTCTTAATATTCCCAGTTGTCCGTTAACACTCGGCAACAAAACCAAATCCGCCGGGCCTTCATATACAACGTTATAACGCGAAACAATCTGACAATTCACTGTAGTATCCTATTATTGATTCATCGATTGCGCTTTGGCTTTCGCTTCTTCAATCGTGCCGACCATATGAAAGGCTTGTTCCGGGAGATCATCCAATTCACCGGATAATATTTGTCGAAAGCCTTCTATCGTATCTTCGATACGGACATATGCACCGGGAATTCCGGTATACCGTTCGGCAACATACATCGGTTGAGAGAAAAACTGTTCGGCCTTCCTGGCCCGGTTGACAATCACTTTATCTTCTTCCGAAATTTCGTCAATCCCCAAAATCGCGATGATATCCTGCAGATCCTTATAACGCTGAAGGATCCGTTGAACTTCCCTGGCGATTTTATAATGCTCTTCACCGACGATATTGGGATCCAAAATTCTGGACCCGGACGAAAGCGGATCCACCGCCGGATAAATCGCTTTTTCGGCAATACTCCTCTCCAACGCAATGGTGGCATCCAAGTGGGCAAAAGTTGTCACCGGTGCCGGATCAGAATAATCATCGGCCGGCACATAGACAGCCTGCATCGAGGTAATCGAGCCTAAGGTAGTCGATGTGATCCGTTCCTGCAGTTCGCCCATTTCATTGGCCAAGGTCGGTTGATAACCGACGGCGGATGGCATATTTCCCATCAATGCCGAAACTTCGGAGCCGGCTAATGAAAACCGAAAAATATTATCGATAAATAAGAGAACATCCATCCCTTGATTGCGAAAATATTCCGCATTTGCCAAACCGGCTAAAGCGACCCGCAGCCGAACCCCTGGCGGTTCATTCATTTGACCGAAAACCATTACGGTATCTTTCATGACACCGGAATCGGTCATTTCACGCAAGAGTTCCGTCCCCTCGCGGGTTCTTTCTCCGACCCCGGCAAAAACTGATAGTCCTTTGTGGACTGCGGCGATACTTCGGATCAATTCCATGATCACTACGGTCTTTCCTACGCCCGCTCCGCCAAAAATCCCCGTTTTTCCGCCTCGGGTAAACGGGGCAATTAAATCAATTACTTTAATCCCGGTTTCCAACAACTCTACCTTCGTCGACTGATGGCTGAAATCGGGACCGGCATGATGAAGGGGATAATAAAAATCGGATTCGATGGCCCCTTTTCCGTCAATCGGTCTGCCTAATACGTTCATTACCCTTCCGAGAGCCGGCTTCCCCACCGGAACCATAATCGGATAATTTGTCCTTTGGACCGGAACACTGCGCTGAAGTCCGTCCGTTGATCCCATCGCAACGCAGCGCGCAATAAAACCTTTCAAAAGTAATTCAACTTCAAGTACTAAAATCTCTCCGTTCGGTTTTATGATCTCCAGAGCCTCAAAAATCTCAGGCAAATCTTTCGGCGGGAATTCGACATCGACCACACTTCCATTTACCTGAATTACAGTTCCAGTCGGTTTTTTCATTTAATTCTCCCAAACAAAATTTCTTCGTTAAAATAAACCTTACTCATCAGAATGAACCGCAGAGCCCCCCATTATATCCAAAATATCCTTCGTTATATTCTCTTGCCGGATTTTATTGTATTTTAACTGTAAGGATTGAAGCAATTCTTCCGAATTCTCAGTGGCTTGGTTCATGGCTAACATTCTCATCGTATGTTCACTTGCTTTAGAGGATGTCACCGCATGAAACAATTCCATCCGAATAAAGCGGGTTATAAGCGACTTCAAAATTACTTGAGGATCTCCTTCAAAGATACATCCCCCTTTTCGAATGTGTTTCTCCTCTTTTTCATCCAATTGTCCTAAAAACGGGTCGACGAACGGAAGTAATCTTTTGGTTGTCGGTGTAAAACGAGATATGCTTTCATACTCGGTATAAACAAGGTATACTTGCCCGACTCTTTCCTGATTGAACTCGTCGATAACTATTTCGGATACGGTTTTTAAATCATGAAAGCTGGTCGCGGTCGACAATTCGCTGAAATCGGCAATGATATTTTTTCTTCGCCTTTGCAGCATATCTCTGCCTTTTTTCCCGATCGTAATATATTTCGTCTTGGTTTGAATTTTTCTTTCCAGATGATTCACCTCTCGAAATATGTTAACCGGATAACTTCCCGCCAACCCCCGATCGGCGCTGATAAAGACAATCAAAACATCTTTCGAAACATCGGGTAATTGAAAAGCGCGAATCTGATTATAAAATTCCTGTTCATGGTACAGATCGGTCAATACCTGCCAAGATAGAGTTGTATAAGGTAAAGTGTTTTCGGACAATACTCTAACTACACGAACCTGACTTGCACTGACAGCCTGTAAAGCACGCGTTAATTGGCCGATGGATTCAACGGTTCGAATCCGATTCTGCATTTCACGGTTTGATGCCATTTTTTATTTCCACACCAGCTTAAACTTCTCGATTGCTTTTTGAAGATCGGATTCGATTTCAGGAGTCAGATCACCTGTTTGTTCGATATTTTTGCCGATTGAAGGAAAAGATGCGCTCATAAATTTTAAAAACTCTTCTTCCCACTCGGCAACTCGATTTAAAGGCACCCCGTCAATATATCCGTGTGTTCCGGCATAAA
Organism: Leptolinea sp.; assembly: GCA_022837205.1. Lineage (GTDB taxonomy): Bacteria > Chloroflexota > Anaerolineae > Anaerolineales > Anaerolineaceae > Flexilinea. The sequence continues at coordinate 5,818 of JALHEL010000046.1, read as the reverse complement.
TAATAAGAAATTCATCACTGACGGAATAAGGAGAATATTGCGGTTGTTTGAGTAATTCCTGTAATATTTCTCCCCGTTCCAATTGTTTTCTCGTTGATTTGTCCAAATCGGAACCGAATTGAGCGAAGGAGGCTATTTCATGATAGGCCGCCATATCCAACCTCAAACCGCCGGAAACCTTTTTCATCGCATCGGATTGTGCCGCACCGCCTACACGGGAAACAGATATCCCCACATTAATAGCGGGACGAATACCCGCATTAAATAATCCCGATTCAAGATAAATTTGTCCGTCGGTAATAGAAATCACATTGGTCGGAACATAAGCCGAAACGTCTCCCAACAACGTTTCAATAATGGGCAAAGCGGTTGAACTTCCGCCCGATCCGGCTAATCGAGCAACGGAATAATTCTCTTTATCTGCTTTTTGTGATAAAGCTGTTTGGGCATCCTTATAAGCAAGAGGACCGGAAAATAATACATGATCGACAGAATCAGACAGATCAGCCCGTTCACCGGCAAATGATTTCGGAACGATCACATATTTTTCATCCAACTTTGCGGAACGCTCCAATAATCTGGAATGAAGATAAAAAAGATCTCCCGGGTAAGCTTCTCGGCCGGGCGGACGCCTTAATAACAGCGAAATTTGGCGGTATGCCCAGGCATGTTTGGTCAAGTCATCGTAAATGACCAACGCATCCTTTCCCTTTTCCATAAAATCTTCACTGATTGCACATCCGGCATAAGGGGCAATATATTGCATCGAAGCGTTGTCATCGGCGCCGGCGACAATAATAATCGTATGCTTCATCGCATCTGTTTCTTCGAGTTTTGCGATGATTTGAGCTACCGTCGATTTCTTCTGACCGATTGCCACATAAATACAATAAACACTCTTATCCCGTTGATTGATAATCGTATCGATTGCGATGGCTGTTTTTCCGGTTTGACGATCCCCGATAATCAATTCTCGCTGACCCCGGCCAATGGGAATCATGGAATCAATTGCTTTGATACCGGTTTGCAAAGGCGTATTTACATCGGATCTCTCATGAATTCCCGGCGCAATCCGTTCAATCGCACGATATCCGTCGAATCGAATCGGACCTTTTCCGTCAATCGGCTCGCCAAGCGGATTAATAACCCGCCCCAACAACCCCTCCCCAACCGGAATCGAAGCGATACGACCTGTCTTTTTTACAATGGAACCCTCTTTGATGGTAAAGTAATTGCCTAAAACAATCACTCCGATTGTATCTTTTTCAAGACTGAATGCAATTCCTCTGGCTCCGTTTTCAAATTCAACGAGTTCCTGACTGCCGATTGTGGGCAAACCGCTTACGCGTGCGATTCCCTCACCGACTTCCATAACGATTCCGATATCTTCCACCTCATAATTGGGTTGAAAGTCATCGATTTTTTCAAAAAGATCAGCGGTTATATTTCGGATAGTTTCTTCTGTCATAAATCCTCAGAATTACATTTCGATGGTTTATTTTCTTTCTCATATTTCCATTTTCAAATGCATTTCCTTACCTCATATATTATAGAGTTTCTGATCAACGTTGAATCCATCGCACCGAAAATGTATTACGTCAAAGCTGATTCGTGAGAATCTGAACGAGCTTATTTTACCATTTTTAAAATAATTCCAAAGGCGAAAGAAATAATATATATTTTTTTGAACTTTAAGAATCTGTAACGGTTACCCGAAATCACATTAAGATATTTTTACACCTTGTCAAATATGGTTTTATCATTTAGAATAAACCACGCTAGTTAACAAATTCACAAGGAATTTAAAATGGAGTTCTAATGGATGAATTGAGTAAAGATAAAATAATAAGCTTTACCCAGGAAGTAGCCTTGCGCCACAATTACAACCGTTCGGAAGTAATTGGAATGCTGCAGGAAATTCAGGAACATTATCATTACCTTCCTGAAAGTGCTTTAAATGAATTGTCAAAATGCCTGAAAGTCACTCCTCAGACCATTTACGGCATCGCGACTTTCTACGCTCAATTTTCACTCGATCCCAAAGGCAAATATATCGTAAAAATTTGTGACGGAACAGCTTGCCATGTGAAAAATTCAAGAAAAATATATGATGCGGTAGAAAAAAAGATGAAATTCATTCCCGGGAAAAGAACGACCGTCGATGGTCTGTTTACGCTCGAAACGGTATCATGCCTGGGCGCGTGCGGAATCGCACCCGTCATGGTAATCAATGACAAGGTATATGCTCAGATGGACCCTGAGGCGGCTGCAGGCGTCATTGAAACACTTGCAAAACAGGAAACAGAATCAGCGGAGGAACAATGACGTCTATCTGTTCAATGGTTGAATTAGTTGAAAAAAGCAAACTTTACAATCATGCTTTATCAAAACAAACTCTCAGAATTTCTGTCTGCGCCGGTACGGGATGTATTGCAAACGGATCGAAATTTGTATATGAGAAATTTTTGGAAACCGCTAAAGACAATAAGGATTTTGTCGATATTCATATGCTTACCGAAGAGTCGGTATCCGAAGGGAAGACAATTGTTCGAACAGGATGCCGCGGTTTCTGTTCAAAAGGCCCTCTGGTTCATATCGATCCATTAAATGTTTTATACACTCATGTCCAACCGGAAGATGTAACGGAAATATACGAAGCCGCTCTTGACGGAAAAATTATTGAAAGACTGGTCTACCACGATCCGATAACCAATGAAGCTTATCCCAATGCGGAAGAGTCACCTTTCTATAAAAACCAAACATCGAATATCCTTCTTCATTGTGGGAAAATCAATCCGGAATCCATTAAAGAATATATTGCAGATCAGGGATATTTTGCTATTTCGAAAGTTTTGACTGAAATGACTCCCGAACAGGTAAACAATATTGTTTCCGCTTCCGGTCTGCGCGGCCGCGGAGGCGGAGGATTTCCGACCGGAACCAAATGGAATTTTGCCCGCGTCCAAAAAGCGGATAAAAAATATATTGTCTGCAACGGTGATGAAGGAGACCCCGGTGCGTTTATGAACCGATCGGTTTTGGAAGGTGATCCCCACAGAGTAGTCGAAGGGATGATGATTGCCGGATATGCCATCGGCGCCGATGAAGGGGTTTTTTACGTTCGTGCAGAATATCCTCTGGCAATTGAAAGATTAAAAATTGCGATCCGTGAAGCGGAAGAAAACGGACTGTTAGGGAAGAATATCCTCGGCAGCGGTTTCAATTTTAAATTATCGATTCGGGAAGGTGCGGGGGCATTTGTATGCGGAGAAGAGACCGCCCTTTTGGCATCCGTAGAAGGGAAACGGGGAATTCCTCGTCCTCGACCACCATTCCCCGCTGTGTCGGGACTTTATGGAAAACCGACCGTTATCAATAATGTCGAGACACTCGCCAATCTTCCCAGGATTATTTTAAACGGTCCCGAATGGTTCAGATCCTATGGGACAGAAAAAAGTCCCGGTACAAAAACCTTCGCTCTGACCGGAAAGGTCAGAAATACCGGCTTGGTCGAAATTCCCATGGGAACGACTCTTCGTCAATTGGTATTCGATATCGGCGGCGGTATCCCCAACGGAAAGAAGTTTAAAGCGGTTCAAATCGGCGGACCTTCCGGAGGATGCTTACCGGATTCGATGCTGGATAATCCGTTGGATTATGACTCCCTCCAAAAAGCGGGAGCGATGATCGGTTCGGGCGGAATTGTCGTAATGGATGAAGACAACTGCATTGTAGAAGTCGCTAAGTTTTTTATGACATTTATTCAAGCCGAATCTTGCGGAAAATGCGTCGCCTGCCGAGAAGGCACCAAGCAAATGCTTTATATTATGGAAAAGATCGTAAACGACCAGGCGACTCTCGAAGATTTGAAATTACTTGAGGAAATCGCTCATGTGATTCAAGATGCATCTTTATGCGCTTTGGGAAAAACGGCTGCAAATCCGATTCTCAGTACTTTACGTTATTTTCGCAGCGAATATTTGGCTCACATTGTTGATCATCAGTGTCCCGCCGGTGTTTGCAATGCTTTTAAGAAATACCAAATTAATCCCGATCTTTGCAAAGGATGTGGCGCCTGTGCCAAAAAATGTCCGGTGAATGCGATTTCCGGAACGATCAAAAGTCCGTTCACAATCGATTCCGCTATCTGTATTCGTTGTGGTACCTGCAAAGATACTTGCCGGTTTGGCGCTATCGAAGTGAGGTAAAAATGAAGGGTTTTGTAACAATCGACAACCAAAAAGTTGAAATTAATGGCGAAAGAAACTTACTCGAGATGATTCGAAAGACCGGAATTGATCTTCCCACATTTTGCTATCACTCCGAATTAAGTATTTATGGCGCTTGTCGTCTTTGTGTCGTGGAAACAGACAAAGGTCAGGTGATCAGTTCCTGTTCAACGCCGCCTGCGAATGGCATGGTAATTAAAACAAATACATCTCGCTTGATGCGCATTCGAAAGATGATGCTTGAGCTACTCCTCGCAAATCACGACCGCAATTGCACCACGTGTCCGAAAAGCGGAAAGTGTAAACTTCAGGAATTAAGTAATCGATTCGGTATTGATGAAATTCGTTTTCCGACCGCAGAAAAAAATCGGCCGATTGATAAAAGCAGTATCAGTGTAGCTCGCAACGAAAATAAATGCATTCTTTGCGGGGATTGTGTTCGAACATGTGCCGAAATCCAGGGAATCGGAGCGATCGATTTTGCGAATCGCGGTGCAAGAACACGCGTGATGAGCGCATTTGATCGGGGATTAGGGGAAACGGAATGTATAAATTGCGGTCAATGTGTCGCGGTTTGCCCAACCGGCGCTTTGACAACCCCCTCTCAGGTGGATTTGATTTGGGATGCTTTGCGCGATCCCGAGATGCATGTCGTTATCAGCGTGGCTCCCGCGGTACGCGTCGCAATCGGTGAAGAATTTGATTACCCGCCGGGAGCTATAGAAACAGGTAAAATGGTCGCCGCAATTCGAAAACTCGGTTTTAACGAAGTTTTTGACACCTGTTACGCGGCCGACGTTACCACATGGGAAGAGACCACTGAGTTTATTAAACGGTTACAGAATAAAGAGAATTTACCCCACTTTACTTCTTGTTGTCCGGCTTGGATTAAAGCTTGCGAGACATTATATCCCGAAAAGATTAAAAATCTTTCAACATGCAGAAGCCCACAAGCCATTGAAGGTTCCATGTTGGTTCATCATTATGTGGAAGAAAAAAAGATGGACCGGGAAAAGTTATTCGTTGTCTCAGTGATGCCTTGCGTTGCGAAGAAATTTGAAGCCCGCCGCCCCGAATTAAGTCGGAATGGTCATCCGGATGTTGATGCCGTTATTACTACTTCGGAACTGGCAAAAATGATTAAGGCAGCCGGAATCGTTTTCAATGAGCTGTCTGAAGAATCTTTTGACATCCCTTACGGTTTTTCAACCGGTGCCGCGGTCATTTACGGTATGACCGGCGGTGTCGCAACCGCTGTGGTCCGGGAAGTTCGCTATCTCTTAACAGGTGAAAGAACAAGTGATTTGGAGACGGAGCCGGTCGAAGGATTCCCCGGATTAATGCGATCATCGGTTACTTTGCCTGATGGTACGATTGTTAAATTAGGAATCGTCAGCGGGATGGCAAATGTTCAAAAAGTCATCAACGCCATCGACTCGAAAGAATTGGAATTCGATATTGTGGAAGTCATGGCTTGCCCAGGCGGTTGTGTGGGAGGTGGCGGACAGCCGATACCAAACGAAAGTGTGCAACGGGCAAAACGCAGAAAAGGGATCATCACAGATGATATTCGTAAGGATCTACGGGTT
>JALHEL010000432.1 GCA_022837205.1 Leptolinea sp. | reverse complement strand
CTTTAAATATCAGAAAAGGATAAGAATGATGGAAAGCATAATTGAACAGGTTTATGGGCGCGAAATACTGGATTCACGTGGTAATCCTACCGTTGAAGTTGAAGTGGTATTAATGGATGGTAATTACGGTCGTGCGGCAGTACCCTCGGGTGCATCAACCGGTATTCATGAAGCGCTGGAACTCCGCGACGGTGATAAGAAGCGCTATCTTGGAAAAGGAACCCAAAAAGCGGTTGAAAATGTCAACGAGATAATTGCCGACGAAATTATCGGCATGGATGCTACCGAGCAGATGGAAATCGATCAGGCATTGATCGATTTGGACGGCACTCCCAATAAATCCAAGTTGGGTGCAAATGCGATTCTGGGAACTTCTCTGGCGGTTGCCAAAGCAGCTGCGAATTCACTGAGTCTCCCGCTGTACCGCTATATCGGTGGTGTGTGGGCTCATACCTTACCGGTCCCGATGATGAATATTCTGAACGGCGGAGCACACACCGGCTGGCAGTCGACGGATGCACAGGAATTCATGGTTATGCCGTTTGGCGCCGAGTCATTCGCCGAAGGGCTGCGTTGGGGTGCCGAAATCTATCATTCGTTGAAATCCGTCCTCAAAAGCCGCGGATATACAACTCTTGTCGGTGATGAAGGCGGTTATGCTCCGGCATTGAAAGCAAATGTGGAAGCGGTTGAAGTGATTTTGGAAGCCATCGAAAAAGCCGGCTATAAAGCAGGTGTGGATGTTGCCATTGCTCTCGATCCGGCGGCATCCGAGCTTTATGATGAAGAGACAAAAAAATACAACCTTCGCAAAGAAGGAAAAATGTTATCCAGCGAAGAAATGGTCGCTTTTTGGAAATCATGGGTAGATCAATATCCGATCGTTTCCATCGAAGACGGATTGGCGCAGGATGATTGGGACGGTTGGAAAATGCTCGTCGCCGAATTGGGTGACCGACTTCAGATCGTAGGCGATGATTTGTTGGTTACAAATCCGGAACGTGTTCGCCGGGCGATCAAGGAAAATGCGGCGAATGCTCTCTTGGTGAAATTCAATCAAATCGGTTCACTGACCGAAACCATCGAAGCCGTGGAAACCTGCCAACGTCACGGTTGGCGTGCGGTCACTTCTCATCGATCCGGTGAGACGGAAGATAGCACGATCGCCGATTTGGCAGTGGCATTGAACATGGGGCAGATCAAGACGGGTGCACCTGCCCGTTCGGATCGAGTTGCGAAATATAACCAACTGCTGCGCATCGAAGAAGAATTGGGTGATTCGGCTCGCTATGCCGGTTGGTCGGCGTTGAAATTCCGCGAATAAAATCGGCGAATTTCATAAAGATAAAGGTATCAAAAAGAGATGCTTCAAGGCATCTCTTTTTGATACTCTGCCATATGGCTTATAAAGACAAAACAATTTCATTGTAGGGGTCGGCGTCCTGGCGAAGCAAGCCGAATCGTCTGTAGGGGACGGCGTCCTCGACGTCCCGTAAAAGTGTGATTTAAATCTGCAAATATCACCCTCACCCTACCCTCTCCCGATGGGCGAGGGAATTTACGTAGGGGACGGCGTCCTCAACGTCCCGCACCGAGGTGACGAGGTGTTTGCGTCTCGGTTTTATCGTTGGGGACGGCGTCCTTACAAAGCATGCCGAATATTTTGTAAGGGACGGCGTCCTTGCGAA
>JALHEL010000431.1 GCA_022837205.1 Leptolinea sp. | reverse complement strand
AACCGCAAATTTGGGGACATACAAGACAATGGTCTCTTTGGCGATACTGCCGATCAACGCTTCAAGTGGATTCTGCTGAAGCGATTCCTGCCAGTATTTGATTTTCAGGAATATTTCCGGTTGGTTCGCTTGGATATTCTCTAACGTGTCCAGTAAAACGCCCTGCTTTCGGGCATTACTGTCCAAGCCTGTGCTGCGAACGCCGTCTTCCCAAAGAAAGCGTCCGGCAAGAACTTTTTCATTGGCATCCGTCAGAGTTTGAGGGCTTCCTTCAGCCGTCATATATTCATTTTCAGCCAGCATTTCCGCGGTTTGTGTTTTGATCCGATCGAGATTAGAGTCATCCGCCGATTGAATCAGTTTGAACAAATACTCATAATTCGATTGGACTGAGAGATTTTGTTGATTGTTTGATATCATTTTTGCCTCACCCGATCGAATCTACCATTTGAAGTTGTATCAGACGATTCATTTCAACCGCATATTCCATGGGAAGTTCCTTGACAAGCGGTTCGATAAAACCGGAAACAACCATCGTGGTAGCATCTTCTTCACTTAATCCGCGACTCATGAGATAAAACAGCTGTTCTTCCCCGATTTTTGAAACCGAAGCCTCATGTCCGACGGATACTTTCTGCTGATCGATATCCATGGTCGGATAGGTATCGGATTGAGAGTGATCATCCAAGATTAAAGCATCGCATACCACATTCGATTTGGCATTTTCAGCATTCTTGTTGATCTTCATATAACCGCGATAGGATGAGCGTCCACCATTTTTGCTGATTGATTTCGAAGTGACCTTGCTGGTGGTATTGGGTGCCAAATGAATCATTCTCGATCCCGCATCCTGGATTTGTCCTTTGCCGGCAAATGCCATGGAAAGAATTTCACCGTGTGCACCGTCTTCCATTAAATAACAGGCGGGATATTTCATGGTCACTTTCGATCCCAGATTGGAATCCACCCACTCCATTGTCCCGTGTGCGAAAACTTTTGCCCGTTGAGTGACCAAGTTATAAACATTTGTCGACCAATTTTGGATGGTGGAATAACGGACACGGGCATTTCTGCCGACGATAATCTCAATCACACCGCTGTGAAAGGAATTTGTGGAATATTGCGGAGCCGTACACCCCTCGACATAGTGAACTTGCGAACCCTCATCGGCGATTATTAAGGAACGTTCGAACTGACCGATATTCGCTGAGTTCAGTCGAAAATAAGCTTGAAGAGGCAGGTCGACATGGACACCTTTCGGGATATAAACAAATGATCCGCCTGACCAAACGGCGCTGTTTAAAGCGGCGAATTTATTATCGTTATAAGGGACAACGGTCCCGAAATATTTTCTGAACAAATCGGGATATTGTTTTAAACCGTCTTCGATACTCAGGAAGATAACACCTTGTTTGGAAAGATGTTCCTGAAGATTATGATAGACCATTTCCGATTCGTATTGTGCACCGACTCCAGCCAGAAATTTCTGTTCGGCTTCCGGAATTCCCAGTTTATTAAAGGTATTTTTGATGGTGGAAGGGACTTCGTCCCAATTATTTTGCGGTTTTTCGGTCGGACGGACATAATAGACGAGATGATCCAAATCCAATTCGGACAAATCCGGACCCCAAGCCGGCATCGGCCGCTCCAAAAAATGTTTCAAACTTTTAAGCCGGAATTCCAACATCCA
>JALHEL010000045.1 GCA_022837205.1 Leptolinea sp. | reverse complement strand
TATATAAAGATCAGGAAATGATTCGATTTTTAAGCGGATTTTTTATGGGGACAGCTTGTTCCGTAATGATTCTTTCAATATTTTCACGGCTTTTCTACCTTCATCCCGCTGTCGATAAAAAAACCGAAAAAAGGAATTTGCAATTGTTCGGATTTCTTATTTCCGGTTTTTTTGTGACTTATATCCTTTTTAAGGGTGAAAATATATTCTTTAAAAAGATTTTGAACTTTCTGTGTTCAATAACAGCACTTTCCTTCCTGTCTGTTCTTTATTCGATTTTGATATTGATTTTCTCAAAGACTGAAAACGAGTATCGTTCGATTTGGGAAGGGAAAAATATTCTTTTAACCGGGTTATTTTTCTGTTTTGTACAAGTCGGTTTGTTAACTCTCGTAAGATTCCGTCTCACAGATACATGGAGTTGGTTTGTTAAATCAAAAGTGCCAATAGATCTTCCGGCGAATAAAAAAGTTCTATTTCTGTCCCCGCTTGGAATTTTTTTTCATTAATAACGGAAAAAACGGTTCCGGGAGCTATTTCAACATGGGTTTCGTAATTCGAGCCCTTAAATATACTTTCTTTGATGATCCCTTTGATCGAAAAATCCGCATCATTTGTAAGTTGAAGTTTTTCATCTCGAAACAGAATCCATATTTTTTGTCCTTCCACCAAAGGATATTCCAGCGGAATGGTCAAATAAATTGTTCGATCATTAAGTTTTAATAGAATTTGAGAGTCAGTAACGCCGGTTGCAGGCAACAAATTATTTAAGCCTAAAAATCTTGCCACCCATACCGATTTTGGTTTTAAGAATATGTTTTCGGGTGTATCTGTTTGAACAATTACACCGTCATGCAATAAGGCAATACGATCGGCGATACTGAAAGCTTCGTCTTGATCATGAGTAACATAAACTGACGGAATTCCGTTTTCCCCCAGTATTCTACGGAGCTCGGCTAATAAAGAAACACGCAAAGTATGATCCAGTGCCCCCAACGGTTCATCTAACATTAAAAGATGTGGTTGAGGAGCCAACGCTCTTGCTAAAGCCACTCTTTGTTGCTCACCTCCGGATAATTCTGTGACCTTCCGATTTGCAAAACTTTCCATCCCGACTTGCTTTAACAATTTTTCAACTATGGGAGGGATCTTTTCGGAATTAACCTTATTCATTTCTAATCCGAAAGCAATATTTTCAAAAACAGTCAAATGAGGAAATAGTGCATAATCTTGAAACATTAATCCAAAATTTCGTTTGAATGGGGGAACATTTAAAATGCTGACGCCGTTCCAAAAGATATCCCCGTGATCGGGTTTCTCCAAACCGGCAATAATTCGTAAGAGCGTGCTTTTTCCGCTGCCGCTCTTTCCTAAAAGGCATAAAATTTCATGATCCGCTAAATGGAGGTTCAGATTTTCTAAGAGAGGCGTCTTTTCATATTGGTACGAAATATCTTTAAGCTGTAACATCAGTTATTAAATCTCACTTCCCGATTCTTTTCGGCTGAAAAATCATTGCTTTTGAAAAGAATTACTTTCAAGGATAAACGTGCCCACTAAACAAAAGGTCATCAGAATTGTTGAAATTGCCATTGCTTGACCATAGTTTGAAGCACCGGGTTGGCCAAGAAAACGATAGATTGCAATCGGAATGGTAGGTCGGTCCGGCATGGATAGAAAAGATGTGGCTCCGAATTCTCCCAAAGATATGGTGAAAGAAAAAATCCCGGCATTAATCATCGCCCGCCTTAAGATGGGGATATCGATTTTCAAAAATACTTTCCAAGGATTCGCTCCCAATACGGTCGCCGCATGATGCAGAGAGATCGGAATATTTTGAAGAACAGGTTGCAAAGAACGAATAACAAAAGGCAATCCGATTAAACTGTGTGCCAGAGGAATTAATAGAGGATTATTGATTTTATGGCTGAAATAAAGCAGATAACCTAATCCCAGCGTAACTGCGGAGGTACCGATCGGAAATAAGAAAATCATGTTTATTTTCTTTGTCCAAGGATATCTGTCCCCGGCAAAGGTGACCATCAAACCGATCATCAAAGAAATAAAAGAAGCTATGGTTGCATTCAACAAAGAATTTCCGACCGCCAAAATAGGAGGAACATAAAAAAAGGAATTTCGTTCATTAACAAAAAGTTTTTTATAATACTCCGTTGTCCAAGCGACCGACTGAGAATCATAAACAACAAAAGAACGAATAACTAGACCCAGCAGCGGTGAAACCAGAAAAACAGCAACCATAAAAAGAATCAAAATGATAATGATTTTTTCGGATGGTTTAGTCGGTTTTCTCATATTTTCTTCGGAAACATGGGGCATACGGTTGGACTGAATGTTCTTACCGATTTTATTCTCGATAGAAGTTACGGCGACCGTAACAATAATTTGCAGAATTGAAAGCAGACCGGCAACCGGAAGATTGAACAATTGCAGAGCTTGTTGTGCTATTTCGACTTCAATCGTTCTGAATTTGGCCCCCCCCAACAAAAGCACTACACCGTAGCTGGTGAAATCAAACAAAAAAACGAGCAACATTGCAGAGAAAATTGCCGGTTTTAATAGAGGAAAAGTAATTTTCCAAAATGTTTGCCATGGTGTGCATCCCAAGGTGCTCGCCGCATTTTCCAATTTGATATCGATATTTTCCCAGGCATTTCCGACAATCCGCATTACAACGGATATATTGTAAAAAATATGCGCGATTAATATAATCCAGATTGTGTTGATTAATTGAATGGGCGGTTGAGAAAATCCATGTTTTTGCATCAAATAAACATTCAATAAACCTTTCGGACCGATCAATGCATTAAATGCCGCAGCGGTTACTACGGTAGGCAAGATAAAAGGGACGGAAAATAAGGATTTGAGAAATTTTTTACCGATAAATTTGTAACGTGAAAAGATCCATGCAACCGGCATGCCGAGTATCATGGTCAGAATCATGGATAAAACAGCTTGCCAAGTTGTGAAACCGAAGACTTTTCCGATTTTGTCCCAATTAATATGAAAGTCTTCTAAAAATTGAGTAATGACTGTTTGAAAAATTGTACATAAGGGAAGTAAATAGAATAAAAGAAAGAATCCGACCGGAATAAGGAGCAGCAAACTGCCTTTTATAATTGAAGTAACGGATGATGTTTTTCTTTGAGCGGTCACTGTTTTGATAACCCCGTCTCTGATTATAGCATTTCATCCGGATGAGAAAAATTCTGTTTAGATCATATTGAATTGACGAAAACATCGATTTATGGTTATAAATGGGGTATGAAAAAAAGAAATCTGTTTTGGAAATTTTTCTTGTTTATCGGTATCAGTGTCTTATTGTTAGGATGTGATACAAAGCGAAACGAATTAATTCGGGGGTTCTTTTATACGCAAACCCCCATTCCTCCTACACCAACCGTTACGATTACTCCGACTTTATCTCCCACGTCGATCCCCACTCCGTTACCGGAATATCGAATTGACCAAGCCGATAAATATCTGTTAGTCGGAGATTATGATAACGCGATAAGCGAATATGAAAAAGTTCTTTCCTCTAATCCTGAGGAACCTTATTATGCCGCTTCGGTTTTAGGGAAAGCTCGTTCTTATTATTTCAAGCGTGACTATGAGAGCTGCCAAAATACGTTGATCGATGGCTTGAATACGATTAAAGAAAATTCCAACAAACCTGATTTGTGGTTTCAAATGGCGGATTGTGTTCACGAATTGGACTTATATGAGGAAGAAATCAATGCATTGAATGAGTTTCTGAAATTACGTCCTGATACACAAATGCGATCCGAAATATATGAGCGGATCGGTGACAGTTATTATTCTCTCCAATCTTATAAGGAATCTCAAAATGCTTACCTATCGGCAGTTGAAGGCACCGATATGGAAGAATCGAGCTGGATATGGATGAAAATTGCCGATACCTATTCCGTTCAGGAAGATTATACAAATGCGTTGAAGACGTGGCTTGACCTTTATGATCTTTCGACCGATGAAACTCAAAAAGCAAGAATCGATTCACTTTTAGCGGATGTGTACCTGAAACTGGATTCCCCGGAACAAGCATATGCCCGATATCAAGATGCCGTAAATAATTTTCCGCGAACATATGACAGTTATTTAGCTCTGTTGACTTTATTAAATTCAGATCAGCCTGTCAATGAATATCAGCGTGGTTTGATTAATTACTATCAAGGTCAATATGCCCTTTCATCCGAAGCTTTTCATCGTTATATAGAAAGCAACCCGGCTCACAATGGATCAGCTTACTATTATATCGGTCTCAATCAAATGTTTCTGGGTGATTATCAGAGCGCAGTCGAAACATTTGCTACATTGATTGAAAACTATCCCGATAACCAATTTTATGCTTCAGCTTGGGATGAGAAATCATATGTTGAATGGTATTATCTGGAGAATTTTGCGCAGGGTGCTCAAACGCTAATCGATTTTGTTAAGTTACATCCGGATTATCCTGAAGCACCGGGATTCATCTATGAAGCGGGAAGAATTTTTGAACGGGGAGATCGTTTAACTCAGGCTGCGACACAATGGGAGCGATTAATCGATGAATATCCCTTATATGAAAACAGTATCGATGCATTGTTTTTATCCGGAATTTGTCGGTATCGTACAAAAAACTATGACGCTGCCCTTTCTACATTTAATCGTTTGCTTTTGGTCAGCACACAACCGGCGGACATCGCGAGGGCACATTTCTGGATCGCAAAAGTTTATGATAAGAAAGGAGAAAGTGGGAGTGCGAAACAAAATTACGAATCAGCCGCTCAGGATTCGCCTACCGATTATTATACCGAACGTGCAAAGGAAATTCTTGCGGGGAAAAAACCTCTATCTTTTTCGGAGAATTACAACCTTACGACAAATCTATCCCAGGCTCAGGTGATCGCGGAACAATGGATGCGATTAACATTTTCGATTCCGGACGAAGTGGCGCTGGATCAACCGGATGCGTTATTATTGGATTCGGATTATCGGCATGCCGATGAGCTTTGGGAATTGGGACATTATCAAGATGCAATCGCGATGTTTGATGCGGTACGACTCAAATATGAAAACGATCCGGTAAACTCTTTCAGACTATTAAACAGGCTTGTTTCACTCGGAGCGTGGCGACCGGCGGTTTACACAAGTCGACAGATTCTTACATGCGCGGGTCTGATCGAAGATGCGCGAACATTGGAAGCCCCGAACTACTTCAATTGGATTCGTTACGGGACATGGTTTAATGAAATCGTCCAAAAAGTTTTTGATCAATATAAAATTCATCCGTTCATTCTCTACGGTTTGATGCGACAGGAAAAGTTTTTGATCAATATAAAATTCATCCGTTCATTCTCTACGGTTTGATGCGACAGGAAAGTATGTATGATCCGTGGATTTCTTCTTCAGCCGGAGCATCCGGTCTGATGCAAATTATGCCGGCAACCGGTCTTGAATTATCTAAAAAATTACAATGGCCGCCAAATTACGCCGACAGCGATTTATTACGGGCAACGGTCGCGATTAATTTTTCCGCCGATTACCTTTCGACACAACACGACTATTTCGGAAATGATAATTTCTATATGCTTGCTTCTTATAATGCCGGCCCTGGAAGCACCTCCGGTTGGGTAGATAAAGCCGAGAATGATCCTGATTTATTCTTAGAGATTATTCGTTTTGAAGAAACGCGTACCTATATCCGAAATGTTTACGAATATGCAAAAATGTATGAAAGATTCTACGGCGTAGGTTGATAGCTCAGGAAGATTCGATCAAATTTCGAGTAAATTTAATAGCACCTTCGCGATCCGTTATCAAATTTTCAATTTGAGCTTCTAAAATCGCATTTTTCAGCTCCCCGATTTCAGGACCGGCCGGAATATTAAATAGTTTACTTATCTGATCACCTGAAAGAAGCGGCTTTGGTTTAATGATCGTATCAAAGTGATTAAACCAAGCATCGAAATATCTTGCAGCATGGTCCAACACTTTAGTCCATTGAGCGGAATCCCTTAATATATCTTTATTAATATGTGTTTCAATTAATTTCAGAAAAATACCGTCGATTCCGTAATCGCCGAATTTTTGGAAATATCGATATATAACTACATCCGAATATTCCTCTAAATTGAACAGAGAGTGAAGTTCCATAAATGCTTCATAGGATTTGATAATGAGCTTCATTTCCGCTGTACTGAGTAACATTTTCTTTGACCGTGATTTTAATATCTCACTTACGGATCGAGAATTCTCCTCCGTTCGATAAAATCTCGCAATGATTGAGAATATCAGAAGCGATCTTCTTTCATGAATTAGATTATTATCATGATAGAAAAACTCATTGAGCTGATCACGAAAGGAACCTAACTTTAATACAGCCATTCCGGAAATAAGATTTGATGATTCGTCTTCTCTAAATTCCCGAGCTAATATATTTATTAAATGTTCGGCTGAACGTAGCCAATCATATAGCGCTTCATCATTTGTCGGATTTTTACCCGGAAAAAGGAAGTCGAGGAATGCATATTTATCAAGCAATCGGACAGCGGTAACCGTTTTTTCTCCGTCTAAGATTTTGAACAGCTCATCACGATATCTTTCGACAGATGCGACAGACAGGAAAGGCCGGATTTCATTAAGTGCATGGATTAAGTCGCTATCCATTGTCAAATCATAATCCACTGCCATGCGGATCGCCCTCATTCCTCTGAGCGGATCACTTTTTATGCTTTCCAGATTGCACATGCGCAGCTTCTTCTCTTTCAGATCGGATACACCGCCCATGGGATCGATAAATTTATTCTTTTGAATGAAATCGATCGCAATCGCATTTATTGTAAAATCACGTGAATATAAATCTTCTTCAAGAGTTGAACCATTTAATTGAGAAATATCAATACAGTAATATTCATCTGAATCCGCGTTCAACAAAACTCGAACCATATTTCTGTCGTCATCTAATACATAGAACTTGCCGTTTAACTCATTGGCAAGATTCCTTCCGACCGGACGAACCAATCCTTCGATAACAAAATCAAAATCTCTTACTTTTTTGCCCAGAATAATATCTCTGACAGCGCCGCCGACCAAATATATTTGCACACTGGAAGGGACTACTTTTTTAATAGACTCAAAAATTTCGCTATAGTCGTATTGCTTCGCCACGTTTTATTTTTTCCCTTTTATTTTTTCTAACTTTTCCAGATCAACTACACCGATAAACGGCAGATTTCTAAAATAATCATCCAAATCTAACCCATATCCGTAAACAAATTTATCCGGTATGACGAAACCGCAATAACGAATAGGTATTTCAACTTCTCTTCGATCTTCCTTGTCAAGTAACGTGCAAATGCAAAGCGATTTAGGATTTCTCGTTGATAAAACTTGTATAACAGCATTCAATGTATTTCCGCTGTCTACAATATCTTCTACAATGATAACATTTCTGCCCTCAATATTTGTATTGAGGTCATAAGTAATTCGCACTTCTCCGTTTGACTTTCTTGTGCCGACACCGTAAGAAGAAACTGCCATAAATTCAATTTGATTGGGAACGGTTACATGGCGCATCAAATCAATCAGAAATACGACACCTCCCCTTAATATGCAAATAAATACAATATCTTCGTTTTGATAATCCCGGGAAATTTCTTCACCGAGCTCTTTTACTCTTTTTTGTAACGTCGTTTCATCGATCAGAACTTCCGCCAGGACATCTTGATATGAATACATATTATTCCTCCCCAATTATTTTCCCGGGACAATATGATGTTTCTTACATCGGGCTTCATACATCTCCGATGCACCGACAATAATTACAGGATCGTTATAATTTGCCGGTTCGCCATTTATGATACGTTGCGTCCTGGTAGCCGGTTCCCCGCATACCATACAAATTGCGTAAAGCTTATCCACCTTTTCCGCTTTTGCCATCAATACAGGCATCATTCCAAACGGCTCCCCACGAAAATCCATGTCTAATCCCGCTAAAATCACCCGTATTCCCTGATTTGCCAAATCATCGACGA
The DNA here is from genome assembly GCA_022837205.1 of Leptolinea sp. Lineage (GTDB taxonomy): Bacteria > Chloroflexota > Anaerolineae > Anaerolineales > Anaerolineaceae > Flexilinea. The sequence continues at coordinate 6,449 of JALHEL010000045.1, read as the reverse complement.
TATTCACAATTTCTTTCCCGAAGAATTGGGCTTCATCGATTCCGACGACACTGGTCTCCGGGTCGAGATACTTATAAAGATCGGTAATCTCGGCTAACGGGATAGCATCTATTTCGATACCTGCATGGGAATGAACCCGTTCTATGATATAGCGATCATCGATAATCGGTTTAAATACTTGGACTTTATTCTTTGCGATAATTGCCCTTCGCAAACGCCGTATGAGTTCTTCCGTTTTTCCGCAAAACATCGACCCGCATATCACTTCGATGGCAGCAGGTGCTTTCTTCACCATGAGTATCTCCTGAGATATTAGACTTTGTTCTGATTTTCTATATCGCTTATTGTACTCCCATTTCTCTCTTGCTCATTTATCTACAATAACCGGAGTATGGAAATCGGCTGTCGGAAAGCCTGTTAGGAGGCATTAAGGAATTTCTCAAATCGAAATCAAATTTTTGGCAAAGATTGATAAATCATGCGAATGGCTTCGGGAATTAGGGAAAGTAAGTCGTCCGCGGACATGGAATAAGGCTGACCGATTTGTCGAAAAGCAATTTGAGCTGCCTTTGCATGAACCCACACCCCGAGACAAGACGCCTCAAACGGAAGTGATCCTTGAGCTAAGAATCCTCCGATCAACCCCGATAGGATATCTCCGCTGCCTGCTTTCGCTAAGATTGAATTTGCATATGGCATTACAGCGGTATAGCCGTCCGGCGAAGCAATCACAGTGAATGCACCTTTTAGAACAATAACGGTTTTCCATTCTTTGGATTTTTGTTCGGCAATTTGAATTCGGTTCGTCTTAATTTCATCGACGGTCATATTACATAATCGAGCCATTTCACCTTCGTGAGGAGTAATAACAAAACAATCGGGAATATTCTTTTGCCAATCGGGGATATGGGGAAGAGCATTCAACCCGTCAGCATCCATTAATAACGGTACCGGATTTTCTTTCCATGAAATCAGAATACGATGAACAAGATCGAATACCTTAGGAGATTGTCCCAACCCGGGACCGATGACCAACGAGCCTTTTTTCTTCGACATATCACGGATTGAATGCAAAGCGATTTCGATCCCTTCATCGGAGTTAAAATCAGCCGGTTGCCAGATCGCCTGAGAAAAAATACCGGCATTCAGATTTCTGATAATCTCCGGGGCAACCATATTAACATACCCGCAGCCGGCTTTGAATGCAGCGATTCCGGAAAGTTTGGGAGCTCCGATATATTTTTCTGATCCGCCGACAATTGTTACGGTACCGAATGTGCTTTTATTTCCGTCCTCGGGTCTGATCGGCAGAAACATACGGACGACTTCCGAGTCCAATACCGTGCGATGAATTGTTTGATAAACCGTTAGATCCTGAGGTAAATCAAGGGATATCGTTTCGAGCTCCCCCACCAGCAGATTCGCCGGCGGTAAAACCTCACCTATTTTAACGGCTTCGATACAGATCGTGCGATTCGCACGAATACAATCGGGATCAATTTTTCCGGTATCGCAATCCATTCCGGATGGACAATCAATTGCATAAATTAGAGATGGATTCTTACGTTGATTTATTTTTCGAAAAATGGGACGAAAGGCTTCTCCCAAAGGAAGATGAAAGCCAATTCCGTAAATTCCGTCTAAGATAATCGAACTTTGCTTTAACCAGTTATCAAGTTGACTCTCTTCCGTATCGTTTTCATAATCAACGGCTTTTCCCGATACATTAAGAAAATCTTTGAGATAACGATCTTCCGATTCTCTTTTTGAGAGCAGCCAAGCAAAGGTTTCCCAACCTTTTTGAGCCAAATATGTTAATATCGCCAAAGTGTCGCTGCCGTTGTTTCCTTTCCCGATCAGCCCTAAAACCATCTTGTTTTTATCGGAACAATCGGAATCTAAAATATTCGCAATTTTTAATCCGACGGTTTGGATCATATGATCAGACGATATAACGGCACCAAACGCTTGGTTTTCAATTTGGCGCATTTCTGAAACTGATACTAATCTCATGGCATCCTCGCAAAATCGATTTCTATAAAATGACCGGTCCGATTCTTAATTGAACGTGTCTTTATTCTAATTCGTTAAAAGGTAAAATACAGGAATGAAGCGTTTTATTTTCTTTTCCGTCTTTATCGCCGGCTTTTCTTCTATGGCTATTGAAATGACAGCTTCCCGAATGATCGGAAATATTTTCAGTTCCGCAAATCTAATTTGGGCAAGTGTGATCGGCTCAATTATGATTTATATGGCAATTGGGAATTGGTTGGGAGGTATTTTTTCAGACAAATATCCGGATCTTTTTCACTATTTGATATTAATTTTTATTTCAGGGATTTTTTGTTGCCTAATCCCGCTCTTTTCAAGACCTCTCTTATTAAAAGGGGCTCAAGCGATGGATCAGATGACACTTCGTTGGGTCCTTATTCTTTTTCTAATTCTTCTTCTGATCCTTTTTATCCCGATGACATTATTAGGAATGATCATCCCTTTTGCGATTAAATTGTTGAATACTTACTATCCGTTCCGTGGTAAAGTAAACGGCCAATTACTCGCTGTCTCTACAGTGGGGTCGTTCATCGGAACGATGCTTCCGTCGTTTATTTTGATTCCATCTGTCGGAACCAACAGAACTTTCTTTGTCATCGGCTTTTTGTTATTGCTAGCCGGAGCGATCGGTCAATTAACGAATATAGGATCCGATAAAAAAGCGGAAAAACTTATGATCTTTTGTATTTTTTTGCCGATTTTATTATTTTTTCTGTTTCCTTTAAAAATAAAACAAACAAAAGGCCAAATTTATGAAAAGGAATCAGTCTATAATTATATTGAGGTTGTTGAAAATTCCGGATATACCATATTGAGATTAAATGACGGACAAGGAATCCAAAGCATTTATCATCCGGTGATCGATAATTATTACGGACCATGGGAACAAATTTTGACCGCGCCCTTTTTTCAACCCGCTCCGATCGATCCGGGAAATATTCGAAGAGCTGCGATACTGGGAAATGCCGGCGGTACTTCCGCTAAGCAGCTTCTGAAAGTTTTTCCTAATGTAATTGTGGATGGATTTGAAATTGATCCCGAAATAACCAAAGTCGCGAAAGAATTTTTTGATCTACCTTCGGAACGAATGAATATTATTTCAACGGACGGACGAATCGGACTGCAAAATAGTGATGATCAGTATGATATTATCATGGTGGATGCTTATCAATCTCCATATATTTCAGTCAATATGTGCACACAGGAATTTTTTCAAATTGTTTCCGAAAAGCTCAATCCGGAGGGCGTTTTAGTAATGAATATCGGAAGGTCTGACGATGATCGAACTTTGCTCGGGGCTATCAGCGAAACGGTTAACCGAATATTCCCGCAAATATTTATAGTAGATATTCCGAATTCATACAATTCTGTTCTATTTGCGATGAAAAAAGGCGGCTCAATTCAGAATTTGCAAAATAATTACGATTTATTATCCGGTTTGGAAAATGTGCCTGCTCTACTAACAGAAACATTATCCTTTGCGATCGGGAATATCGGAGAATTGCCCGAAAAAAGAGGACTGGTTTTCACAGATGATAAAGCACCCGTTGAGGCAATCACCAATCAAACAATTCTCCGGACATTTTTTAAACGAAATGAATAAAAAAAGAGATTATCGACCTTTATGAAAATCATAATAAAAAGCTTTCATGTTTTCCTTTCCATTACCTTACCGTTTGTAATATTAATGTTCTCTGTTGTTATTCTTTTTAAGCCTTGGTTCCTGGTATTTGAATATCGAAAAACGAATTTCCCGCCGGATCCTTATGGTTTTTCAATCGAAGAACGATTAGACTATGGAATTCAATCGGTTCAATATATCGTTAATAATCGATCCGATGATTTTCTGGCGAACATAACATTCAAGAACAGTAACACTCCAATTTATAAGTCGCAAGAAATTTCTCATATGTCCGATGTCAAAAATGTCTATCGTACAGCCAGATTGATTTGGGAAGCGTTGTTAATTCTTTACTTGATCCTATTTCTGGTATCTTGGAAACATCCTGCGCAATTATTGTCTTTTTTAAAACATTTTATTATCGGGAACTTGTTTTCGATCTTATTCTTAGTTGCGGTACTTCTTTTAGTAGTTTTGGCATTTGATCCTTTGTTTGAAGCTTTTCATTCTCTGTTTTTCAAAGAAGGAAGCTGGCTCTTTTACCAAGATGATACATTAATTCGTTTATTCCCCGAAAAATTGTGGGTTGATGCATTTCTAATTGCCGGAGGACTTTCATTTATCTTCTCCGTTGCTTTTTTCTTTATAGGAAGAAATGCTTATAGGCGGATATCAATAAATAGCAGAAACGGACGTCCGCTATAAATCTATAAAGAACAGCACCGAAGGTTTTATCTTTCGGTGCTGTTCTTTATAGTATTTTTTTTTATTTATTCAAGACTGATTGCACTGACAGGGCAGTTATCAGCGGCTTCCTTAGCGCTTGATTCAAATTCCGAAGGAATTTCTTCTTCTATAGCCTCCGCAACTCCTTCTGCAGTCATATGAAATACTTCAGGGCAGGTATCAGAACAGAGACCGCAGCCGATACAGACTGATTGATCAACTTTTGCTTTCATTTTATTCTCCTTTGTTTTTTGGTGGAAAAACTACGATTAAGAACATTTTAAATCGCTTTAAACCGTAAACCGCATGCGGATGTCCGGCAGGCATTAAAATGGAATCTCCTGTTTTTAGATCAAATTTCTCACCGTCAATTGTAATTTGACCCTGACCGTCTAACACTAACACCAGCGCATCCCCGCCTGATTCATGGGTGCTGATTTCTTCTCCCTCATCAAAGGCGAATAGCGTTAAACTGACCGATTCGTTTTGTGCAAGCGTTTTACTTACAATTTGACCGGGTAAATAACTGACTTGATCAGCGAACTTGAAAACCTGTGAGAATTCAAGATTTTTAATAAATTGGTTCATGTTTCCTCTTTTATTCTTCGATAATATTTCCGTCGGTTGAAATAACGATAACCTGCCATGGAATCATTTTTCCGCAACTTGATAGTGCCTGAATTGCCGCATTTTCGATCCCTTTACAACACGGTACTTCCATTCGGACAATTTTCACACTTTTTATCGAATTATTTCGTAAAATATCTGTTAATTTTTTACTATAATCTTCTTGATCTAATTTCGGACAGCCGATCAGAGTCACATGTTTCTTAATGAAATCCCGATGAAAGTTATTGTAGGCAAAAGCGGTACAATCAGCCGCTATCAATAAATTACAGTTATCAAAAAAAGGCGCATTTACGGGAACCAATTTCAACTGGACCGGCCATTGCATTAATTCACTGGTTTGTGATTCCCGACTTGACTCCATGATCGGATTGGATGTATCTCGTCGCAATGTCTTTGCTTGCTTTCCCGGACAACCGCTTGGCACATTCGTCATATTGTTCACTGTCGCTTGATGCCTCACCGCTTCTTTATCAAAAGGAATCGCTTCTCTTTCAATGATTGTAATCGCATTTGCCGGACAAACCGGCAGGCAATTTCCGAGCCCGTCACAATAATCATCACGAATTAATTTTGCTTTTCCGTTGACCATTTGAATGGCATTTTCCCGGCAAGCTTCGGCGCATAACCCGCATCCTGTGCACTTTTCTTCATCGATTTCCACCATTTTTCGTATCATGTATTTGCCTCATTATGGCTGTTTTATTTTCTGATCATATTGTAATATACTGAATCAAAAAAATCGTTGTAAAAACAACAAAAAGGAACTTATGAAATCTTACGATCCGTTACTGCTGCAAATGCCGCTCTTTTATAACTTTTCCCCCAAAGATTTGGATTCGTTACGAAACTGCTTATCGTTTCGGGTCCGGAAATATCTGAAAGGGGAAGCGATTTTTTTGGAAGGTGATGAAATCTCGCGATTGGGAATTATTCTGAACGGGAGCGTTATTATTGTCAAGGAGGATATTTCGGGAAATCGCAATATTATTTCAACCTTTTCAACCGGAAATCTGTTCGGAGAAGCTTTTGCATTTTCAAAACAAAAACGGATTATGGTTTCTGTTTTTTCCGAATCGGACTCCGAAATTCTATTTTTGGATGCCGAACATTTACTGACACTTTGCAAAGAACTATGCCCGTTCCATTCTCAACTGATCCGTAATTTGATGAATGAATTCGCGGAAAAAACAATTCTGTTAAACGAAAAAATCGATTTATTATCTCAAAAAACGATTCAGGACAAAGTGTTGGCGTTTCTTTTCAGCGAAGCAAAACGGCAGAGCAGCCGTTCCGTGCAAATTCCTTTTAATCGTCAGCAACTTGCCGATTATCTGTTTGTTGATCGCAGCGCTCTTTCCGCCGAATTAAGTCGTATGCAAAAAAAAGGAATTTTGGAATATCATAAAAATAAATTCGTCCT
>JALHEL010000430.1 GCA_022837205.1 Leptolinea sp. | reverse complement strand
GCTTGAAACAAGTATAGTAGAATAAAAACAACTTGATATGAATAGAAAGGAATATTTATGAAAAAGGTTCTGTTCAAGAAAAGATTTTCGGCAATCATTCTGGCCGGTTTCTTAATCGTTACGATTCTTGGTTTTATACCTTCTTCCAAACAAATTGTTTGGTCAACGCAGACCCCCCAAAGCGGATCATCCGCAACCGGTGAAGTAATCAAAATGCGCAATCCGGTCATTCGGTCGGGTGCGGTAATTATATTGAAAAATCCGGTCGGAACCGTCGTGCCAACATCCGTTCAAAAAAGCAATCCGTCAATCCAGCTATTACAGACTTCCACGCCGATGCCGGTTATCCCTCCGGTAATTTGGCAAGTCACTCCGACACTCGGAAGGGCGGTAGAAGTAATTCCTACAGGGGTAAATGTCCCGAAACCGGCATATGATTGCAACGTTCAAGTAAACAGTCCTTATTGGTATCAGCAATTTGCACCGGGAGAAGATTTCGATTTTGATGTTACGATCACCAATACCGGTACCGAAGCATGGAATACGGATATCGATGTGATGCAATATACCGGATGGCGAATGGAAATTGAAGGAAAGTACCTTTATGATCTTGATAAAGATTACGATTCCGCCCAAATTGTTTTACCCGGACAATCGATTCGATGGAAAATCCGAATGGAAGCTCCCAAGGAGAAGACTACAGAGGACGATAAGTATTACACCACCTACAGCCTTGTTAAAGGAACGGATTATGATAACAGCAGATTCTGTCCGTTTTCCCTTTATATTTATGTCCCGCATAAATGATTTTTTGTCTATCTGATTGATTAATAGAAAGAGAAATGCGGCTCCTCGAGAGCCGCATTTCTTATCTCGCTTTATAAATAAGAAATCGAATCACATTTCTTGTCTACCGGATAAGGCGCGTAACAAAGTATTTTGGTCTGCATATTCCAACTCGCCTCCCGATGGCAGCCCTCTTGCCAGACGGGTGATACGGACATGGTAAGGTTCCAAACGTTGGCGGATATACAAAGCGGTGGCATCTCCTTCCATTGAAGGATTTGTCGCGATAATAACTTCTTTATAATCACCTGTAGCAACACGTTCGAAAAGAGGAGCTAAACGAATATCTTCGGGATTGATCCCTTCGATCGGTGACAGAAGTCCATGAAGGACATGATACTTTCCGAAGTAGCCGCCGGATTGTTCCAGCACAATAACATCCATAGGGGTTTCCACGACACACAATTCATGTTGATCCCGTTGGTCATTTTCACATATTGCGCATAAATCGTGGCCTGCCAAGGTGATATTAAAACATTCCTTGCATAATGCCGTCTCGGTCTTCAAATTCATTAATGCGGTGGATAATTTTTGCGCGATATCCGTGTTGTTCTTCAGCAGAAAAAAAGTCAATCGTGAAGCGGTACGAGGGCCGATTCCGGGAAGCATTGAAAAAGCATCGATCAAGTTTTGAACCGGAGCGGGAATATTTGCCATTTGATTAGAAACCCAATCCCATGGAAGATAATGTGTTACTGATCGAGCTCATTTTCTCTTCGGAAAGTTTACGGCTCTGTTCCAAAGCCAAATTAATGCCGCTTAAAATCATATCCTGAAGCATTTCGGCATCGGCATCTTTGAGAAAATCCGGATCTATCTCAACGGATTTGCAGTTCTGGTCGCCTGTCAT
>JALHEL010000429.1 GCA_022837205.1 Leptolinea sp. | reverse complement strand
AAAATCAACATAAATACATAGTATTGAGAGCAGAATGCGGTCAATCCCAACCCCAGAGCTGCCAATATTGCGGATTTCTTGCGAAATTCCCCGGTATCCGGTCGCAGCATATCAAACCAGCCCCAGAAGAAAAGCGGGATCCATTGGATTCCGCAGAGGTTCAAATGACCGGCCAAAAAATGGGAATGCCAATAAGGTAAACAGGCAAAGACGGTACCTCCGACCCAGCCTGCCGATGCAGATCCGCTCAAATGCCTGACCCAACTGAACATCATTGTTCCGGCAAGGATGAAACTAAGCAGCATCGCCATGTTATAGCCGAAAGTTTCGCCGCCGATTAAACTGAAGGGTAATGCCAAAGCCAATTGCGCCGGAGCCATCTCGGTTCGTGCCAGATTCCAACCCTCCGGATAATTTAAGAACCAGACATCCAAAGGATTGGCATGGATCTGAAAAAGCGCTTTTTTGACCCAACCGATCATCCAAATAAAATAAATATTATCGCCGATGTCCCCGGCTATTTCATGGGTCAGGTGAGTTACCAGCGGCCAGGTAAAAATTACAGACAGGAGCACGAACCACAAAATAATAAAAAAAAGAGTTCGTTTTCTGAAAAAACTAACCAAGATTTTGTTCCTTCTTAAAATCGATGATCCGTTTTTCATTCCAGGAACGCTTCACCGCGTTGATCAATTGTTCCGTAATTAACCCGTCTTGAAGCGTACAAGAGGGTTCGACCTCTCGTTTTGTAACCGCAATAAAATGTTTCATCTCTTCGAGAAACAATTGATTGCGTTCAAACGGTTCGGCGGGAGGGATAATAACCGATTCCGGATAGATTGCGTTTTGCAACGTCACGCATGCGTCGGAATTGTTCCAATGTAAAACCCCTTGCGTACCGGTAATTTCCAGGTCATTGCGCACAAATCGTCGAAAGTAATCCAAATGAATCGATCCGACCAAATTATTTTCCATTTTCACGCCGACTTCGGCGACATCATCAACGGAAAGTTCCAAATCACTGATTTTGCCGTTATAGCCCCAGATGAAATCCACTTCACCGAAAAGCCAACGAACATAGTCGAAAGGATGGCAGAGGGTCAAAGCCACACCACCGCCTAAATCTTTTCGTGCACTGTAACTTTTTCGATAATCTTCCCACGGATGCCAATCCGGCAGGTATTCGCTCCAACAGGCTTGAAAAGAAAGCGGTCGCCCGATTGCACCGGTCTGCATCAATTCCTTTATCTTGATTAAGCCGGGATGAAAGCGAAATTGAAAACCCATCAATAATTTCCCGTTACCGGCTTTAAGAGCGGACTCCAATTCGCCTATTTTTTCGATTTGATCGGTAATCGGTTTTTCCATCAGGATGGAACAGCCGGCTTTTGCCGCGGGAATGGCGACATCCAGATGAAAAGCGGTCGGATTGGCGATAATTACGCCGTCCGGATGATGAGCCATCGCTTTGTTTATTTCTGTTTCAACCGGAATATCCCCGATTTCATCGGTCGGTAAGGTGCTGTGATTTGACCGCAGCAGCACCAGATCATTTTGTCCGCATGCACGAAGGTTTCTCAAATGCCTTCGCCCGATCGAACCGAATCCCGCAATTAAAAACCGCATATTTCATCCCTTCTTTACCGCTGCGTTAGATTTGTTGCATTTATTTTAGCAGAAACCATTCCTATTTTGATTTCGA
>JALHEL010000428.1 GCA_022837205.1 Leptolinea sp. | reverse complement strand
GCCCGTGCAGACAATTCCTAAAATTAGAAGTCCGGCGATATCCTTTCCGGATAATTTGAAAGGAATCAACCATAGCGACGGTAGCAAGAGAATTGTCGCAACGAATTGTTCATAAAAACTGATTTGTTCGCCGGAATATTTTTCGGCGAGCCGGCGGTTGATCAACGAAAGGAACGCATAACTGATGCTGCCCGCCATGCCCCACAGGATTCCCTGCGTCATCCGGTTGCCGATCTCAAATTCCGGGACCAGGATAAATACGCCCAGCAGCATTCCGAGCGCTTCAAGAACGGCGCCGGCTTTCAGCTTTTCTCGGAAGAAATACGGTTCAAGAAATGTGACAAAAAGCGGAAAAGTCGAAAAAGTGAGTGTCCCGATGGCTACCGTGGATGTGCGAATGGATTGCAGAAAAGTCGTCCAATGGATGGCCATAATCAAACCGGCTGCCAAAAAGGGGGAAAAGTTTCTCAAAGACCGTATTCGAACGGGTTCTTTTTTCGAAATTAAAATAAGAAACAAAAAAATCGCAGAGATAAGAACACGGGCAAAAGTAATGATAACGGCTGGCAAGTCAAGCGATTTTCCGATGACACCGGAAAGCCCGAATAAGAGTACAGCCGAGTGAATCGCCAACAATCCCGCTTGACTCTGTGGGTGATCTTTGTTTTGATTTGTTTCCGGCGATTGAACGGCTTCTTTGTTTTGCATTGTGAAGACTTTTCTTGCGGAAATCTTCCCTATTGAAGGATACTATTACAACCATTATAATAAACTTATATCGAAAGTCTGATGAATGATCTTGAATTCATCAAATCAAAAAAGAATCAAAATTTGAACGGAGGAAATATGGGCAACCTTTTTAATGGCGCTGAGTTTTTTGAAATGATGGCAGCTAACGAAAAAGCTGTCGGCGATCTGTACCGATTTCTGGCCAAAGATGCAAAGTTCGGCGGAAAATTCTTTGAAAACATGGCGGCAGATGAAGACCGTCATTATGGGATATATACTTCCTTACTTAAGAAATATCAAGGGAAAAAAGATTTAATGGTTGAATTGGCGGAAGATCGAAAAAGCTATATGGATCTTTTAATAAAAAATAATTATCTTTCTGATCCCGAAAAACTTAAGGAAAGAGCGGCAAATGCCAAGAGTAAGGAAGATATCTTTGATATCGCCGAACGAATCGAAAGGGATTCGGTGATGTTTACTCAGGAAATGATTGATCTGTTCCCTGATTTGGATCCGGCTGATTTCAAAGTCGTTCTGCAGGAAGAGAAAAAGCATTTGGCGATGGTGTTGGATAAAAGAATGGATAGTCAACTGAAGAGCCTGCGATTATAAATTTGTTTGAGTTTGCTTGGAAAGCTGTCTGTTCATTCCGTTTGGGTTGATCAGGCGGCTTTTTGTTTTATGAAAAGTCGGTAAATCTTGACTATTTAATGATTGACCGTAATAATAAAAAAAGGTTTGTTTTTTTGTCGCTAAAAAATCGCAAAGGAAATATCGATTGGAGGAGAAATATGACTAAAAAATGGGATGGTGCGGAGTTTTTCCGTCTGATGGCAGCCAATGAACAAGCTGTGGGAGACTGGTATCGAACATTGGCGAATGATGCAAAATTCGGCGGGAAATTCTTTGAAAAAATGGCGAAGGATGAAGATCGTCACTATCAGATCTATACGGCTCTTTTGAAAAAGTATGAAGG
>JALHEL010000427.1 GCA_022837205.1 Leptolinea sp. | reverse complement strand
TAAATTACTTTCGAAACAATGCTGTTGTTTGTGGTGCTACCTTCCAGACTTGCCATGATTGACCGCTGCGACTTGCGTTCCATCAACTGTAGGCGAACTTCCAGCGACTGACTGAAACTGGGTTTCAATCCGGCATTCCCATACCGGATGTTGCTGGGATTTGAATCATCTATGGTTTCGTCAAGCTGACTTAGATCAGGTTGAGAGGTATTGGTCCGGTAGTTTATACGCAGATTTTTTTCTCTGGAGAAATTATACTGAAACCTTGCAGTGGGAGCCCAGTTTGTAACCGAACGGCTTAATACCTTATTTTCCGATTCCACAAGATACGAACGCCTGCTGGTTGATTTCTGAGGTTCGATATTCACGCCAAGCTGGTATTCGTATTTTTCTCTTACGGTACGGAAACTTGCCTGAATCTGCTGACGGATATTGTCGTTTTCAAAGTTGTTGGTCAGACTGATGCTTTCATCCAATTCACCGATCAGATCCTCTTCCGATTTACGAGCATAGGTTTTTTTATCACTTTCTCTGTTGTTAAACCTGTAAGAGTAAGATAACTGCAGAAACCGGTTGGTAAACACCGGCTCTACGTACGAGGCATACACCCGGTAATTATAAGACGATGTTATATTTTCAACCCTACGGATAAGGTCTGTATTGTTTGCATCCGGATTGATGGTGTAAATGGCGGTAGAGCGTGAAAACGATTCCGATTCATTTTCGCCCACCGTTCCGCTTACACTCAGGTTAAACCTTCTGCCGGGCTTGTTTTTAAAAGAATGGCTATAGTCCACGTCCATTCCTCCACTTTGTGAAGAGGATTCTGAAGACGACTTAGAATTACTTTTATTCAGGAAATCTTCCGGATTTCCTGCTTCCGTATAGGTGTTGTTGTCGCTTTGCGAAAAAGAGTTCGATTTGGAATAGCCTGCTCTGGGTTTGAAACGGAATGTATTATATTCGTCGGGTTTCCATTCCAGACGAAACTCTGTATTGAAATCGTCTGTTTCAGAAAGGTTGAATGAATTTCTGTCGGAGAACTGAGATGAATTACTCAGAAATGTTTCGGTGTAACTTTTGGATTCGGCGTCTGTATTCCGGAACGAATACTGTCCGCTTCCCTCAATCTTAAGCTTGGGACTGGTTTCTGTACCTACAGAGAAATTGAGAGATCCGGCTTCGGTATTTCCATTTCCTCCACCGTAACTACGGTTTCCACCTCGTCCGGAATTGGTATTGCCCACATTGCCGATAACAGAATAGACGTTATTACCTACAAACCGGTTTAACATACCGTTTCCTTCGTATCGGTCTTTATTTCCAACACCGGCACCGAAGTTACCCAACCATCCCTTTTTCCGTTCGGGTTTAATCTGCAAATTGATAATCGTTTCCTCTTCACCATCGCTTATTCCTGTAAGCCGTTCCATCTCCGATTTACGTTCCACAACCTGAAGTTTATCAATCATGTCTGCCGTAAGGTTTTTGGTAGCCATGGTAGGATCATCAGCAAAAAACTCTTTACCGTCTACTAGGATTTTCTTTACCTGTTTTCCTCCGGCGGTTATCTTTCCATCGCTTGCTACTTCAACACCCGGCAATTTTTTTAATAAATCTTCAACCACGGCATTCTCTTGTGTTTTGAAAGCCTCCGGATTATATTCTACCGTATCATTCCTGATCACCATTTCGGCAGCCTTTCCCAC
>JALHEL010000426.1:1762-2948 GCA_022837205.1 Leptolinea sp. | reverse complement strand
GAATCGCGCCTGATTAATAACATCGATTCCTTCGGAACCGAGAATTTCAAATTCCGGAACCAGCTCTCGGAATGCTTGTACCATAGCATATTGTGTCCCGAATTCCGTTTTTCCGCAGAAGGCAATTTTCCCGTTGCGAAGTCCAACCCGATTAAGAATATCGCGCAATTCCAATGCATCCGCTTTTGCCTGATCGCCATCCCACTCTCGTAAATATGTTTCAGTAGGAAATTCATCAAAACAAATCTTCTTCATGCCGGTTTTCGCGGCATTATCTCTTTCCATCGGGCGATAAAATAAGACCGGTTCCCGGTCTTTTAATAACACAATAATAGCTTTGGTAAAAAATTCGCCTTTTGCTAAATAAGTCATCGGTGGGTTATGTTCACTGCCGCCTGAAACGATAATTGCATCAACATCTTTTTGTTTCATTAAATTTTGAATATCTTTTTTCATTTTTTATTCCCGAATGAAGATTTCTTTACTCATCTTTTTTCATATCATCAAAGCCTGACCGATATTGAACCGTATCCCGAGTCCGCAGAAGAATTTCAATTAAGATAAATCCTCCGACACACAAAAAAATAATTGTCGAATTCAGCACTCGTCCGATTTGGAACCACAATAAAATATCACAAAGCAATCCGGTGACCAAGGATTCACGAACCACGGTCTTGGGGATGATTTTCCGGATTGTGAAAAAATATTTATTCAGAGCTGCATAGATGGGCATCATAATTCCGGTAATAAAAATAATCATCAGAAAAAAGAACAACCATCTCTCCTTCAGGTAAGGAAGAGTATTCATTACCAACCAATAAAGACCATATCCACTTGGTAAAGAAAAAAACAGCCCGAGAAAAATATATGTTCGAAGTTTGTCCAAACGGACTCCTTATTTGCCTATCCGATCGAATACTATTATAATCGCATTGAGTTTCGTCAAAGACCAGCCGTATATTTCGAAAACACATATAAAATAAAAGAATCGAACATATTTATAATATTTCTTAAAAAACGATAAATGATGGAGAAAAATGCTTTTTACAGTTGACATCGGGAATACGAATATCACATTGGGTATGTTTCGTGGGGAAGATTTAATCATGCGTTGGCGTATGGCGACAAATCGGAATTCCATGCCGGATGAATTTGGGATGCAATTTTGGTTTCTTTTTGAACATAA
>JALHEL010000426.1:0-1711 GCA_022837205.1 Leptolinea sp. | reverse complement strand
GAAGGAATTTGTATTTCCTCGGTTGTTCCGCAGATAACTTCGAAGGTGGAAGATGCTTGTGATTATTATTTTAAACGTCCGATTCTCGAGGTGAATTACAAATTAAAATTGGGTATGAAAATCGATATTGATCATCCGGCTGAGCTGGGGAATGATCGAATCGCGGATTCAGTCGCCGTAAAAGCCCTTTACGGAACTCCGTCTTGCCTGATTGATTTCGGAACGGCTACCACATTTAATATTCTCAATCGGGAAGGGAATTATGTAGGCGGTGCTATTTCAGCCGGTATACAAACCAGCGCCGATGCTCTGTTTCTTAAAACCGCACAGCTTCCGAATGTTAATATTCAAAAGCCTCCCTGCGTAATCGGCAAAAATACGGTAAACAGCATGCAATCCGGTCTTTTTTACGGTTATATTTCGATGGTTGAGGGAATGGTTGAACGATGCAAGCAAGAATTGGGAGATGAGGATATGCAAGTGATTGCGACGGGCGGATATGCAAAGATTCTTTCTCAGGAAACAAGTTGTATCGATAAAGTGGATTCCTGGCTTACGATGACCGGCTTACGTTTAATTTGGGAGATGAACCAATGAATCCTTTAAAAGATAAAAAAATATTGTTAGGGATAACGGGATCGATCGCCGCATATAAAGCTGCGGAAATTGCTTCTTCTCTGACGAAATCCGGTGCCATTGTCAATGCTGTTCTGACGCCGGGCGGTGAAAAATTTATTACTCCGCTGACACTCCATTCGGTCACCGGGAGACATGCTTCGATCGACAAAGATTTATGGGAAGGAGAACAGCACGTTACCCATATCGAACTGGGACATAATTCCGACTTGATTGTAATCGCACCCGCTTCGGCGGATTTTATCGCAAAAATAACTCACGGATTTGGGGATTCGTTGCTCGCACTGGCTGTTTTAGCCGGACATTGCCCGGTATTGGTTGCTCCCGCGATGGATGGAGATATGTATCTGAATCAAGCGACGCAAGAGAATATCGCTCAGCTGATGAAGCGTGATTTTCAAATCATCGGGCCCGCTTCCGGTCATCTGGCTTCCGGATTAGTAGGCGTCGGTCGTATGTCCGATCCGCAAGAAATTTTGGGCGCGATACGTTACACACTATCTCGCGGAGGGATTTTAAAAAATAAAAAGATATTGGTTACCGCCGGAGGAACACAGGAGGCGATTGATCCGGTTCGTATCATTTCGAATCGATCTTCCGGAAAACAGGGATATGCGATCGCCCAGGCGGCATTGGATTTGGGAGCGGACGTAACACTTATTACGACGGTCACAACGCTTCCAATCCCCTATGGTTGCAAAGTCGTTTACGTAAAATCGGCAAAGGAAATGCAAAATGCGATTTTTGACAATCTAACGGATATAAATGCTCTGATTATGTGTGCGGCAGTAGCTGATTTTCGCCCCGAAGTATCCGAAAAAGAAAAAATTAAGAAAGACGGATCAGAGTTGTTACTTCGATTGGAGCCTACGGAAGATATTCTGCTGGAAGTTGCGAAAAAGCGTTATGAATACACGAAATTAAATGCCGTTATCGGATTTGCCGCCGAAAGCGAAAACCTGATTAAAAATGCCGAAAGTAAATTAAACAAGAAGAAACTGGATATGATCGTTGCCAATGACATTTCCGGGAAAGAAAGCGGATTTGAAAGCGATAAAAATCAAGCCTGTTTCTT
>JALHEL010000425.1 GCA_022837205.1 Leptolinea sp. | reverse complement strand
GTAACTTTACGCAATCATCCCGATTTTTTCCACATTCCCACCGCGGAAGCGATGGAAATTCAGGTAAAAAATATTCCGGATGTTCTCAATCAGCTAAAATTGTTGTTAAATCAACATCACATTCGGATTATGAGCGTTCGAATTGAAAAACAAAGCAGTTCGGCGATGTTGGTTGACCTGATGGTAAAATTCCCTCCCAATTTTCATCCGGAAGAGCTGTTACTGATTTTTAATGATATTGATTACATTCTTTCGATTGAAATATAAAAGAGTCCGATCAATCCGATACCGGCTCTCGTTTTTTCTTTCCGCATAAAAACACTTCCATTATAAACAATATCAACGAAACCAGAGAAATGCCCGCCCCGACCTTTAATCCTTTCGGTCGGAAAGAAAGAATTAACTCTTTGGAACCGGCCGGAATTTTTATTCCGATCAAACTCCCCATTACCGGAACCGTCGGGACTTTTTTACCGTCAATTGTGGCTTGCCAACCGGGATCATACGAAACCGAGGATAATAAATATCGATCTTGTTCAGAAGGATTGATAGCGAATTTAAAAACAGTTTTTCCGTCAAAAACGTACTGTGGGGCATTCGTTTGAATTATTTTTGCTGCATTTGCAAACTCGGCGAGATCCAATGAGAATAATTGCACTTCATCAGAATAATCAGTTGATTTTGCAAGGTCGATGAGAATCTCAATTTTGTCCCCCGCTTGATATTTATCCAAATCGATCAGAAAAGGTGTGTAATTTTTATTATCGTCAAAGATCTGTTCTCCGTTCAGCCAAATATCGTAATTCAAGCTGACATTCGGAATAAACAGAGTGTAAGGTTGTTCATCCGGAATCGTAAAAAGATAACGGATTGAGGCGGGTTGTTCGGGATCGATCTTCTCAAAAACGGATCGACTTTCGTCGGTGGCGAGTGCTTTCAGATTTTCCGAAGAGACCGGTTGTAAATCAATCTCTTCAAACCAGGTTTTGTCGGATCCCATAAGCGCGTTTAATATTCCGTTTTGTAATAAGATAGGGTCATCCGGTTCTAATGTGGGAAAAGTGTTGAAATCGGATTGGGAATAAAAAGCCGGCGGAAAAGCATAAGGATTTTCATATATGTCTTCGCTGTAATTCGAATAATAATTCAATGGATCGTCCGAAACGATAAAACGAATTCCCAGCAACGAGTCGGAAAATATTGTTCTGCCTTGATAGGTGCACCACGTTGCATAACAATCAAATCCGATTTTTTTCAGGAAGGTACTTTGGGAAAGGTTGGCGACCGAACTGAAATTCCCGATTCCCGGATAACCTAAAAGCATGGCATCGTTGTAAGTTCGTATTTCTGTTTTTTCGACACGATAAAATTTTCCTTCGGGTGGCAAGACAGATCGGATTTTACTCAGATTCCGTTCCCTGAAATCGACCAACTCCGTGCGCAGAGAATATTGGGGAACATACCGTTGCAGAGTCGAATCGGCATTCCAAGCTGTTTCGACCAGGCAGAGCCCGACCAAAAGCCATGCAATTGCCGGTTTTTTCGCATTTCCAAAAAATAAAATAAAACCATCAATTAAAATAAACATCAGACCGATATAAAATGTCTGATCATCGAGGATGGCCGGTGACATTTTTTGAACAAGAATGAGATAGAAAATCATTCCGAAAGCCGACAGAAAAATGATCCTTTTGTCTGTGCTCTCCGAGCGGACA
>JALHEL010000424.1 GCA_022837205.1 Leptolinea sp. | reverse complement strand
TTCGAAAGCGCTTCAGTAGCTGATCCTGTGATTCATTCGGACGTAATACTACAGTTGCCACTCATCTCACCCCCCCTCGTATTCCAAGGGTACTTCCGTATCGGACTTAATAATTCGTCCGATAAAACACACCGATTATACCCTCGGAATATGCGGCTGTCAAACCGATATCATTAATCAAGTACATTGAAAATATCCTGATTTGAAAACCGATCATTATTTCGGTAAATCTGTGACAGTTACTCTTCCAAATGATATTATGTTTTATTGACGATATCATCAATTTAATGACAAAAAATTTCGAAATTTTATTTTCGGCTTGTTCTTAAGTTATACTTAGGTCACGGTTTTTATATACACGAAATATAGAGAGGAACGCTATCCAGCCTATGAAAAGCGAAACACCTGCGATTCGAGAATTTATTAATTCTGAAACGACCTTTCCGGCAGCGATTCATGCCTGGGAAATTCATTTGATCAACGAAGGGCGCACAACCAATACCGTCAAAGCTTTTTTGAGCGATGTTCAGCTTTTGGCATCCTATATTCCGCCGGATCGAACGGTCGGCTCGGTTACCACCCGAGATCTTAACAATTTTCTTTCCTGGATGGAAAACGAACGGAAAGTCCCCTGCAGCCCCAAGACTTATTCCCGCCGTGTCACATCGATTAAATCCTTTTACAAATGGCTGAAAACCTTTGGCGTCATATCGGACGATCCGGCTGAAAAAGTGATCCAAAAATCGGTTTTAAGCCCGTTGCCCGAGATATTGACCGCCACGGAATATCAAGTGGTTTTGGATGCGGCAAACGAGTTCCGCTTCGGTAAAAAACCGGATGCGCGACCGATGGCATTGGTTCAATTGTTGTTGGCGACCGGAATCAAAAAAAACGAAACTTTGGGAATCTCCCCCAATCATATTGATTTGGAAGATCCGGATCATCCGGTCCTTTACATTCGTTATGACTCACCCGCAAATCGATATAAAGAACGAAAAATCGATTTACCGATTGATTGGATACCGGTTTACAAAGAACATCTCCAGCAATATCCGCCGACTAAACGAGTTTTTGATTTTTCCGCTCGCAGGCTCGAATATATTTTGGAGGATATCGGAAAAGCTGCGGGCTTGAAAAAGCATTTATCTTTCAATATGTGTCGTTGGACAAGCGCCGTACATGACTATTATTCAAATATGGACCCCGAAGCGATCCGCATCAAATTGGGCGTTTCAAAAATCCAATGGCGGGAAATTTTCATGAAATTGAAAGAACTGCGAGATCAATATGCGCCTCCGCCGCAAAAAACGGTTGAAGCTTAAGAATCAGATGCAAAAAAAGGTCGGTTTCGAATTCAGGGAATCGGCTTTTTTTATACCGGTTTTCCGGTGAAATAGCGCTTATTCGGCCAAAATGGCTTGAATGTACAAAACTTCGACAGTTTCCGGAGTGATTTTGCATGGATCCGCCGATTGAAAACCGGGAATCCAAAGGATGCGTTCACGATCGGCAATCACCGGATAAAGAGATCGCAGTTGGCGGGGAAGCTTTCGATTGATCCAAAAGTCGGAAAGTTTCTGGCTTTTTCCGTTCATACCGATCGGCGCAAATCGTTCTCCTTTTTTAGCGCAGCGAATTGTGATCGGAGGCAAAACCTTTTCGGAATCCATCAGACAGCAATAAGGATCTTCTTTACTCAGTCGCAACAAATCGGAAAA
>JALHEL010000044.1 GCA_022837205.1 Leptolinea sp. | reverse complement strand
ATAACCGGCGCTGTCTTTGCTGAAGGAAAAACAATCGTTTACTGGTCGATGTGGTCTGCCAGCGAACCTCAGGCGATTGTAATTTCAGAAGCGGTCAAAGCGTATGAAGCCGCATCGGGGAATAAAGTCGATCTGCAATTTAAAGGCCGGACAGGAATTCGGGAAGGACTTCAACCGGCATTAGACGCCGGCACGGTCATTGATCTTTTTGATGAAGATATTGACCGGGTCAATGTAACTTGGGGTGAATATTTGATGGATTTGGAGGATCTTGCCAAAGCTTCCGATTATGAAAAAACAGCCATTCCTGGATTAATTGCTGCTTGTCGCGAAGCGGGCGGAGGAAGATTAAAATCAATACCTTATCAGCCGAATATATTTGAAGTATTTTATAACCAGGACATTTTCAAAGAAGCCGGTATTGATACAGTGCCCACCACGTGGGAGGAATTCTTAGCTGACAGTGAAAAAATCAAAGCTGCCGGATATATTCCTTTTACGACAGACGATGCATATGTATTGACGAATCTCGGTAATCATTTGGCTCGTTATATCGGACAAGACGGTGTTTTGGATGTTGTCAATAACGGTAAATGGGCGGAAACGCCGGAAGTTTTGAAAGCAGCCCAAGACTATGAAGCCCTTTATAAGAATGGCTATCTCTCTCCGACTTTTGGGATTGCCGCATGGCCGACAAATCAAAACGGCGAATTTGCTTTGGGTGATGCAGCTATGTATTTGAATGGTTCCTGGTTGCCGAATGAGGTGAAGGGAATCACCGGCCCCGACTTTTTATGGGGTTGTTTTGCTTATCCGACTGTCCCGGGAGGAAAAGACGGATTAGAAGCAGCCAACTATGGCGCGCAGGTTTTTGCAATCAACAAAAACTCTAAGGTTGCCGAAGAAGCATTTGAAATTATCAAAACAATAACAAAAGGTGAATTTGACAAAAAACTTTCGGTAGAATCGGTCGGAATTCCGGCGGATACAACCAACACAGAGTGGCCTGCGATGCTGGCGTCTGTGAAAGAAGTCATGGCAAAATTAACCACCCGTTATCAATGGTCGGCTGGAATCGAAAATAATCCGAATATGACGCCGATTATTAAAGAGAATTTTCAGAAACTCTGCACCGGCAAAGAGACGGCTCAAGAATTTGTTGACGCCTTAGAAGCGGCCAGTAAATAAGATTTGATTGGGAAAAGGGGTTGAAAGCTTTATCGGCTTTCACCCCTTTTTCTTTTAGCGCAAAGAAAGGAGGGAACAAACGATGAAAAGGAACAAAACAATGATCGTTGTTTTTTTAGCTCCTGCTCTGATTATTTTTTGTGCGATATTTATTTATCCGATTCTCCGTACGATTGTCATGAGCTTATTTAAAGTTGAAAACGTGACATCCAATCCGGACCAATGGATTTTTGTCGGGATTGAAAATTACAAAACCTTGATCCATACCAGTCTCTTTCAAATAGCTTTGTGGAACCTGGCTAGAATCTGGTTAATCGGCGGAATAGTTGTTTTGAGCTTGGCTTTACTCTTTGCAGTAATCTTAAACAGCGGTATTCGGTTTAAAAAATTTTATCGGGCTGTTATATATATGCCTAACATCATCAGTGCTGTTGCACTGGCGACGATGTGGCTCCAGTTTGTCTACAATCCAAAATTCGGTTTATTAACCACCACATTCAAATCTCTTGGTCTGGACCACCTTGCTTCGATCAATTGGACCGATTCCGATCATAAATTTTGGGCGTTGTTGTTTGCTTATTGTTTCGGAATGGTCGGATACCATATGCTGATATTTTCAAGCGGCATTGAGAAAATTCCTCAGGAATTATTCGAAGCTTCAACCATTGACGGTGCTTCGAAAACACAGCAGTTTAAAAGCATAACCTTTCCTTTGTTGCGTAGTGTGATTAAAACAAATATAACGATGTGGTCTATTACTTCCGTTGCATTCTTTGTTTGGTCACAGCTATTTTCAATGGTTACGGCGGATACGCAAACAATAACACCGATGGTTTATATGTATTTGCAGGTTTTTGGAGCTGGAAATGTAATCAGTGAGCGAAATGCCGGCTTAGGTGCCGCAGTGGGCGTTTTAATGGGTCTTTGTGTGGTTATAGTCTTTTTCTTGACGAATCGGGTAATTAAAGAGGATGATCTGGAATATTAGGAGGAAATAATGGGAAAAACTCGATTCACGAGAAATATTAGCTGGAAAAAAGAAGCCCGTTTGTTTCCGGGTTACTTAATCTTGACACTCTGGGTTATTTTTACGGTTGTTCTGATCGGCTGGGTTTTTGCCGCCAGTTTTGCAACGACACGAGAGATTTTTAAAGGCCAAGCTTTGAAATTTCCAACCGGATTCCATTTCGAAAATTACGTTAAAGCATGGACATCTCAAAATGTATCGGCTTTTTTCCTAAACTCTCTCGGATATGCTTCTATTTCCTCTGTTTTATTGATATTGATTTGCGCGCCGGCAGCTTATGTTTTATCTCGATTTAAATTTTTTTTGAATCATACGATTCAAAACAGTTTTGTCGCGGCTATGGGCGTTCCCATGGTGATGATTATTCTGCCGTTATTCGGAGTCGTAACTCAGCTGGGATTGTTGAAGCAAGATATAACGGTGCGAATATTGATGATTATTCTATATGTGGGAATTAATGTTCCTTATACTACAATATTCTTACTGGCTTTTTTTTCCAATCTTTCCAGCTCTTATGAAGAAGCAGCGGCAATCGACGGCTGCCCTCCGATGAAAATATTTTGGAAAATTATGCTGCCTTTGGCACAGCCCGGAATTATAACGGTCAGCATTTTCAATTTTATTAATGTTTGGAATGAGTACTTTATGTCTCTGATCTTTGCAAATAATGATCGTGTAAAACCGGTTGCGGTCGGTTTATATTCAATGATTGATTCAATGAAGTATACAGGAGATTGGGCCGGTATGTTTGCGGCTGTGATCATCGTATTCTTACCGACTTTTATTATCTATTTATTCCTATCCGAAAAAATAATTGCCGGTATTACAGCAGGAGGTATAAGTTCTATTCAAATACCGGTAACGAAAATACTGGATGATAACCCTTTGCCTTTTTTCAGAGATCGGAAGGATCGCGAGATTTTAGATCGCGGATTGTTGCCGGAAGAGAAAAAAAATTTTGCACAAAACACCGGATTTCGCGTTTTACCCTATTTAATGCAAGACAATTATGAATCTGAATTAAAAGAGACAGAATTAGAAACGATTATTCTTGAAAATGAATTCTTAAAAGCGGTTTTTTTACCGACTCTCGGCGGGCGACTCTATTCATTATGGGATAAACAAAAAAATAAGGAGCTGCTATTTTCTAATCCGGTAATTAAAATGGGGAATTTAGCGTTACGAAACGCTTGGTTTTCCGGCGGAATCGAGTGGAATTTCGGACATTACGGCCATACCTTTCTGACCTGCGAACCCATGTTTTTTGCACGCTTAACAGATGAAAAAGGAGAGCCTTTTCTGCGGATGTATGAATTTGAACGGTGCAAAGGCCTTTTCTTTCAAGTTGATTTTCATCTGCCTGCCGGATCCAAAAATTTAATTGCCCATTTCCGGATTATGAATCCGTCGGATAAATCCGTACCGATATTTTTGTGGACAAATATCGCCGTTAAGGAAGTGGACGGTTGCCGCGTATTTTCCGGAACCGAAGAAATTATTATTCAGGTACAAAGCAATAAACCCGGCACAAGTTATTTTTCCCATAGTCAGTTACCGGATCCTTTCCAGGAAGGAATTGATCATTCATATCCTTTAAATATTCATCATTCCGAAGAATATTATTTTCAAAATGATCCGTCTCATGCTTATGAAGCGATTGTTTATCCCGACGGAGAAACTTTTTATGAACGTTCAACGGGTAATTACCCGTATCGGAAAATGTTTTGTTGGGGAAATCATGCGGGTGGAAAACGTTGGCAAGATCAACTAAGCTTACCTGGGCAAGGCGGATATTTGGAAATACAATCGGGGATGTTTCGGACCCAACAACATTCCGGAGAAATCTCAGCAAAACAAACTATTTCTATTACCCAACTTTTTGGTTCCGGAGAGGTAGACTATCAAGAAGCAAACGGTCAATATCGACAATCTCGAATGTTGATTGAGCGAAAAATTGAGGATTGGTTACCCGAGGAACGAATTGATCTGGAACATCGCCGGTGTTGTACGTTAGCGGATAAGAAAGCAGAAACGATTTTGCACAACGGGTCAGGTTGGGGGGCACTGGAAAAAAAGCGAAACACTTTATTTGTTCCCTTTCATTTAGATTTTCCTCTCTCAACGATGAGCAAAGTACAGCAGAGTTGGATAGATTTGCTTGAAAAAGATATTTTTCAGGAAAGTCCAAGCTTTATGATCAGTGCCGAATGGATAGAAATTATGAAAAAAGCATTGTCAGAAGACCCGAAAAATACCCATCTTTTGACCCATCTGGGGATTGCATTCTATGAAAACGAACGATATGAAGATGCAAAGAATTATTGGGAAAAAGCCGTCTCTATTCAACCGAACCCTCTTGCTTTACGAAATTTGGCTTTTCTTTCCGCGTCGGAAGGAGATTTCAATAATGCATGTGCATTGATGGAAGAGGCAATACAGCTGCTTCCGGAACCCGAGAGGGCTTATGCCGAAGAATATATCCTGTGGTTAACAAATGCAAAAAAAACGCAAAAAGCTTTTGATTATTACAAATCTTTACCTGTCGATTTACAGGAATCCGAAAGAATCCTATTAAACATCGCTTTCAGTGCCTTCGAAATCGGTAAGGAAGAATTTCTCGATCGTTTATTTTCCAGGTCGTTTGCGACTATCCGTGAGGGTGATACGAGACTGATTGATTTATGGATTCGATATTCTGCACAAAAGGAAGCAAAAAAACAAGGGGTAATGATTACAGATCAGTTTATTGATAATTTCCGGAAAACCGTAAAAATTCCCAAAAATCTTGATTTCAGAATGGTGAATGATTAAACGATGAATAATAATGATGAACTTAAAACAAATATGAATACTGAGATTCTGGATATCAGAAACTATTATCCGATTTCCAAACTTGAGACCACAAAAACCGTGATCAATAAGCCTAAATTCCCGGTGATCGATGCACATAACCACCTGGGAATAACATTTGGGGGAAACTGGATACATAAACCGTTGGAAGATCTAATCACGGTCATGGATCAAGCAGGAATTGTTTCCATGGTTGACTTGGATGGTTTCGAAGGAGAGTCGGTTTTTGAAGAACATTTAAAGAAGATCAAAGAAAAGGCTCCGGATCGATTTCGCATCTATACGGGACCGGATTATTCAAAGTGGGAAGAAGAAAAAGATAATTTTGGGGAATATGCAGCAAAAAAACTTCAACAACAAATTCGGCAGGGCGCCCAAGGATTAAAAATCTGGAAGAATTTGGGAGCGCATGTTCGGGATCATCGCGGGGCACGTGTTCGTTTATGTGATCCGAGGTTGGATCCGTTATGGCATATGGCAGCCGAATATCATTTACCGGTAACGATTCATTTCGCTGACCCCGTCGCCTTTTATGACCCTTTAGATGAAAAAAATGAGCGATGGGAGGAACTGCATGCTCATCCGGAATGGCATTTTCCTTCCCCGCCATTTCCCTCTTTTCAACAGTTGTATGATGATTTCTTGAGTTTATTACAAAGAAATCCCGACACGTTGTTTATCGGAGCCCATGTCGGATGTTATGCGGAAAATCTGTCGGTGGTTGAAAAAACACTCCGAGAGTTTCCGAATTATTACATTGACATTTCCGAAAGAATCGCTGAATTAGGTCGACAACCGTATACCGCTCGTGAGTTTATGATAAAAAATGCCGATCGAATTGTCTTTGGATTGGATCGACCGGCGAATATATCGGAATACCGTTGTTATTATCGATTCTTAGAATCAAAAGATGAATATTTTGATTACAGCGAAGAAGAAATTTATCGTCAGGGACGTTGGAAGATTTATGGCATTTTTTTGCCTGATGATGTTTTAGAGAAAATTTACCGGAAAAATGCGGAAAAAATATTGGTTCCGAATTAATCGCAGGATTCGATGATTATCTTGTCAGATTCATTGAGTTTCAATGATGAACCGAATCTGATATCTGGATGAGATTGTTGAGAAAGGAATATAAAATGAGCTTAACCTATCAAGAGATTATTTCACAATACGATGCGCTTAAGAAAACATATGAATTATTTCGGAAACATGCGGAAGAACTCAAGACTTTTGTGAATTCCGAAAATTTTTCTCTGATTGCATATGTCGGTTGCGGATCAAGCTATAGTATAGCATCAGGTATGGCTGTAACGACACAAATGAAACTTGCTAAGCCTTCGCTTTCTATTGCCGGCGGTGACCTTATGCTTCATCATGATCGTTATAAAAAAATTCTTGATGGGGCACTAATCGTTGCGGTTTCCCGTTCCGGAAGCACCAGTGAAGTCCTAAAGTCCATTAATGCCTTAAAAAATGACGGTTGCCGATTTAAACTTCTTACTTTTTCTGCTGTTGAAAATTCA
This sequence comes from Leptolinea sp., assembly GCA_022837205.1. Taxonomy (GTDB): domain Bacteria; phylum Chloroflexota; class Anaerolineae; order Anaerolineales; family Anaerolineaceae; genus Flexilinea. The sequence continues at coordinate 5,766 of JALHEL010000044.1, read as the reverse complement.
AAATTATCGCAAATTTCAGACTTTGTTTTCGATATGCCATGGGCGTTTGACCAAAGTGTTTGTCAGACTCGAACGGTTACGAATTTTTACCTTTGCGGTGCATTATTTGCAGCAATCCTCGACGATGATCAAAGATTGTTGAGTGAGCTGAAAGCAGTAATCGATAATGGAGAGAATTATTTACATTTATTTGAACCGGTATTTAAAGAGGTTGCGGGGAGAAAATGGGGTCATGGTGTTGTTCTGGGAGATGCCGAACTCTGTGGAATTTGCGAAGAAGGTGCCTTGACTTTCAAAGAAATTTGTCAAGTCGACTCCAATTATTATCATTTATTAGACGCCCGTCATGGGCCGATGGTGATGATCAAATCTGATACGCTTGTTATTGCGGTTGTGGATGATCCGAAAAACACTTATGAACGAGGAATGATCGAAGATATTGTCAAGAAACAAGCGGTTGTGGTTGTATATTCAGATATTCCCTGCGATTTGGAAGGGATTATTAATATTTGTTATGGTAAAAGTCTGAATCCGATCAGTCGCGGAATTCCTTTTATTTTGATTCCGCAATTGATCAATTATTATAAATCGGCTTTTACCGGTGCGGATCCTGATAAACCCGAAGGGCTGGATCCATGGATCAAGTTATAGATATTCAGATTTTACAATAATTCGGAATTGAGGTTTTATGCCACTTATCAGTTCATTTGAAATTTTATCTGATGCTCAAAAAGGGCATTATGCTGTCGGCGCTTTTAATATAGAGAACATGGAGATGGCTCAGGCTGTAATAAAAGCCGGAGAAGAAACCAATTCGCCTTTAATCGTTCAGACGACACCTTCAACTTTAAAATATGCACCTCCTTCACTTTTTTATGCGATTGTGAAATCGATAGCCGAAAATTCAAAAATTCCTGTCGCGCTTCATTTAGACCACGGGGATTCATTTAAGCGTTGTTGCGAAACAATCCGAGCCGGGTATACGTCGGTAATGATTGACGGATCAAAACTTCCGTTTGATGAAAATGTTATTTTAACTCAAAAGGTTGTTGAAGTTGCATCGAACTTATCGATTCCCGTCGAAGCGGAATTAGGCACCATTGGGGGAAAAGAAGACAGCCTGGTCACATCGGATAAGGATGCACTTTATACGAATCCGGCTCAGGCAAAGGAATTTGTCGATCGTACGAGGGTTAACAGTTTGGCAGTGGCTATCGGTACGGCTCATGGTTTTTATAAAGGAGTTCCCAAGCTTGATTTTGAAAGGTTGGAAGAAATTGTCAAGATTGTCGATATTCCAATTGTGTTGCACGGAGGATCCGGGATTCCGGATGAAGATGTTCAAAAATCCATTCGCTTAGGTATTAGCAAAGTTAATTATGCCACCGAACTCCGCTGGCATTTTACTCAAGCTTGCAGAAAAGTCCTGGAAGATTCGGATATTTTTGACCCGAAGAAATATGGCACCGCAGGGCGTGAGGCGGTTAAAGAGTTTGTCAAGCAAAGAATTATTGTTTGCGGTTCTGCCGGAAAAGCCTGAGGACTTTTTTAAATCTTAATAGAAATATCCGATAAAGGAAAGTTTGCTAAACGGAATAATCATGCAAAAAAAATTTGATATCGCAGTAATTGGGGATGTTAATCCGGATTTGATATTAACCGGGAAAGACATTATTCCGGAATTCGGTCAGGTTGAGAAATGGATCGATGATGCCGAGTTGACCATCGGAGGATCGGCAGGAATATTCGCTGTCGGAGCCGCAAAACTCGGTTTGAAAGTAACTTTTATCGGCAAAGTCGGTGATGATCACTTCGGACATTTTATGAAGGATCGGATGGCGGCTCAAGGCATCGATGTCAGCGGTCTGGTAATTGACCCGTTTGTTAAAACCGGTCTGAGCATCAGTTTATCTGACGGAAATGACCGTGCAATTTTGACATTCGGAGGATCGAATTTGCTCCTCAATTTTCAAGATATTGATTTTGAGATTGTTGCCCAAAGCCGGCATTTACATTCAGGATCGTTTTACCTTTTAAATAATATTCGTCAAGATTTGGCTATAGTATACAAAAAAGCAAAAGAAATGGGGCTGTCAACCTCCATTGATACCAATTATGATCCCAAAGAAAAATGGGAAGGCGATATTTTTAATGTATTGGACTATACGGATGTTTTTTTGCCGAATATGACTGAATTAATGGCAATTTCCGGAGAAAAAGATCCGGATTCGGCGATCCGGCATTTGACGGAGAATCGTAATCTATTGGTTGTGGTAAAGAACGGTGAAGACGGCGCTTTTGCCGAAAAAGATAAAGTGCGTTATTCAGCGGAGACAATTCAGGTAAAGCCTGTTGACACAACCGGTGCCGGTGATTCATTTGACGCAGGTTTTTTGTTTGGTTTCTTAAACGGATTAGGAATTGAAAAGAGTTTAAGAATCGGCTGCATCTGCGGTGCATTATCCACATTGGGTATCGGAGGAACATCCGCACAAGCCGGTAGAGAAGATTTAACTAAATTCGGTTTGTAACAAATTTGTATCTATGGAAGGAATAATGGAAAATTTTAGTTCTGCGATTCCGATTGTTGATGTTATACGTTCTCATAAAAAAGGGAAACCTATCGGGATTTTTTCGGTTTGTTCCGCTAACGAATCCGTAATCAGCGCGACGCTGAAAGAGTCAAAACGGAATGATAATCACTTTGTATTAATTGAAGCTACATGCAATCAGGTTAATCAGTTTGGCGGTTATACAGGTATGACGCCCTTCGATTTTGCGGACTATATCCGTGAAATCGCTTATCGTATGGATTTCCCTCTGAATAGGATAATTCTCGGTGGGGATCATTTGGGAATCAACCCTTGGCAAAGCGAACCAATTGATTCGGCATTACATAAGGCATGTGATATGATCACTGCTTTTGTCAATGCCGGCTTCGCTAAAATCCATATTGATATGAGTATGCCTTCGATAAGTGATGTCGATTTGCCCCTCACATCGACCCTTATTGCCGAGAGGTCTGCCATTTTATGCGAAGCTGCAGAAAATGCCTCCGCAATCACAGACGGAATTAGACCCTTTTATGTTATCGGTTCGGAAGTTCCGCCACCCGGAGGATCAAAAAGCAATGAACAAACATTAGAAATTACCCAACCGAAGAATGTGAGAGAAACTCTTGAAATTTTTGAAGAAGTTTTTACCAAAATGGGTTTGAGTGACGCGTTTTCCAGAACCATTGCTTTGGTGGTGCAGCCCGGAGTGGAATTCGGTGACCATGAAATTCATGATTACAATCATGAAAATGCCCGAAAACTTTCAGAAGCTATCTTGGAATTCTCTGACATAATATATGAAGCTCATTCTACGGATTATCAAACAGTTGAATCACTCCGATCGATGGTCAAGGATCATTTCGCAATTCTAAAGGTAGGACCGGAATTGACTTTTGCTTATCGTGAAGCTATTTTTGCATTAGCGGCAATGGAAGAAGAATGGGTTGGGAAACGATACGGATCGGAAACCAGTCATGTCCTCGATATAATTGATCAGGTTATGTTAGAAAATCCGTCTTATTGGATTAAGTTTTATGGACAAGATTCTGCTCAGCAAGCTTTTTCAAGAAAGTATAGCTTAAGTGATCGAATACGTTACTACTGGAATGAACCGCATGTATCGGCTGCCGTCCTAAAATTAATCGACAATTTGATTCGATATCCGCTTCCGTATTCATTAATCAGTCAATTTATGCCGGCGGAAGCACAACTTATTCGGGAGAAAAAAATAACGAATTCGCCTCAGGATTTGGTTGAATCTCATATCGGAACGGTTATTCGAAAATATCAGCAGAGTTGTTGGGGGGATGAGTAATCAGACCGGTTACAAATCTATCAGATTCATTCCGGAGGCAGGGATTAATAAAAGGGTCTGAGGTCGGAAAGACCTTTTTCAACCTCAGACCTCTTTTTGTTAATATTTGATGCTTCGTTTAATCTAACGTTACCCACTTAGAATCATTATCGGCACTCTCGATAACTGCGTGGACGAATTTCACACCGTTAAGGCCATCCGTCACGGTTTGGAAATCCAAATCTTCTTCGGACGGTTTTTCGCCGGAATTTTTCTTCAATATCGTATTGATAATATTTTTATAAGTATTTGCAAATGCAATAATATATCCTTCCGGATGACCTGCCGGTAATCTGCCATAAGCGGCGGCTTTCTCCGTTATATATCCGCTGCTGCGGGACAGAATCTGAGTAGCGCCGTTCCGAGGTGTAAATTTCAGGTAATCCGGGAATTCCTCTGCCCATTCGATTCCCCCTTCTGTACCGAAGACTCGAACAACAAAACCGTTTTTATGTCCGGCTGCTAACTGTGAACACCAATACCCGCCGTTGATGTGATTTTCATATTCAACGATTATATTTGCATTCAGATCCAATGCATGGCCAAAACGGTTAACCGTCGCATGCAACCGTTTAATTTTCAGACCGGTCAAATAATGGACCATGTTTTCCATGTGAGTTCCGATATCCCCCGTGCAATTGGAAATACCGGATTTTTCGGGATCCATCCGCCAGAAGGAGAATTTCTTCCCCGAGGATTTTTCATTTTCGCTGATTTCATCCAGCAACCAATCTTGAGCGTATTCAGCGTTGACATTGATAATTTTTCCGATTTTTCCGTTGGCGATCATTTCTCTGGCTACCTTAACCATTGTATAGCCGGTATAGGCATAGGTGACCGCAAAAATCAAACCTTTTTCTTCCGAAATTTTTTTGAGTTCCTCAGCTTGCTCAACCGTAAAGCACAGCGGTTTTTCACAAACCACATTAATGCCGGCAAGTAAGAATTCTTTTGCTATCGCATAGTGGGTGTGATTCGGAGTCGTTATCGAAACGAAATCAATTTTATCGGGACGGGTAGATTCGGCTTTTGCCATAGCCTGATAATCGGAATATAATCGATCCGGCGAAATGTGATTCGTCTCACCTGTCTCCCGGTTACGATCCGGATTTGACGAGAAGCATCCCGCGACTAATTTTGCCCTTCCGTCCAGTGCGATCGCTTTTCGATGAATATCTCCGATGAAGGCTTGGTTTGAACCGCCAACCATCCCGTAAGTGATTGTTTTTTTCTCCATAATGAAATTCCCCATTAATTCGCTATCGCTTCGTCAAATTTTACATCTGACTTTTTAAAGTTTATTTTCTTCACAAAAGCGGCGGCTTCGGTAGCTCCGGCAATACGATCCATTCCGCTGTCCTCCCATTCTACCGAAAGCGGTCCGTCATATCCGCCTTCGTTCAACACTCGGATGATTTCCTCGAAATTCACATTTCCGTGTCCTAAAGAACGGAAATTCCATCCCCGACGGGAATCACCGAAATCGATATGGGATCCGAGCAAACCGGAGCGACCGTCAAGCGTTACCGCTACATCCTTCATATGGACATGATAGACTCGTTTAATAAAGTCTCTAAGGAATAAATGCGGTTGGATTCCCTGCCAAAGCAAATGGCTGGGATCAAAATTGATTCCGAAAGTGTCGTTATCTTTAAATTTTTCAAGAATCTTTGCGGTTGAATAATAGTCGAATGCGATTTCTCCCGGATGAACTTCCAAGGCAAATTTGACGTCATATTTCTTAAATTCGTCCAAAATCGGCGTCCAAAGACGGACGATTTCATTAAAGCCCTCTTCGACCATTGATTCCGGCGTTTGCGGAAATGAATATAAATAGCGCCAAATCGGAGAGCCGGT
>JALHEL010000423.1 GCA_022837205.1 Leptolinea sp. | reverse complement strand
CTCCAACTGTAAAACTCGGGACGGGAACGCGTCCGCGAGTTATTGGAAGTGGTCGGCTTAAGTTACAACCATGCCGAAAGATATCCGCATGAATTTTCCGGCGGACAAAGACAACGGATCGGCATCGCCCGTGCCTTATCGGTTAACCCCAAGCTGATCATTGCCGACGAACCGATTTCGTCGTTAGACGTATCCATTCAAGCTCAAATATTAAACCTGTTACAGAAATTACAAAAACAGTTCAACTTAACCTATTTTTTTATTTCACATGACTTGAGCGTCGTTCAATTAATCTCGGATCATGTTGCGGTAATGTATTTGGGGTTCATCGTTGAAAAAGCACCTAAAAAAGAACTTTATCAACACCCGCTTCACCCTTATACACAAGCATTACTATCCGCTGTCCCGATCCCCGATCCCAAAATTAAGAAACAACGTATTTTATTGGCGGGGGATCTCCCCAGCAATATTCACTTGCCTGCGGGATGCCCTTTCAATTCCCGTTGTTTTCGCTGTCAGGATCGATGCCGAGAAGAGAAGCCGGAATTACGTGAAATCGAAAAAGATCATTTTGTTGCTTGCCATTTTGCTGAACTGTGACCATTTAAGAAAATAATCCTGTCCCGGGATGGATGCTTTTCGAAATTTGATTAACCGCCAAGCGGCTCAAACCGCACATCCGCCTCTTGCGTCTCAACACAAATGACGACAACCGTTTGGTTTTCCGCATCCGGCGGAAGGAAAAATTCCCAGTAGCTGTCATTCTCCAATGTTTTTCGATAATTGTACGCTATCGGTCGATTTCCACTCAAAATCTTGGCGCTTTGGGGAATATTGGCAATATTCGGTAAGGCAACGGTAAATTCCGGAAATTGCCCCGGATGAAAGACGGTTAAAAACAGTCGATGAGGTTTATGAGTGAAATAGATATCCGGTGTTTCGTAAACATAAGGAGGAACCGCATCCGCCCCATAGAAGGCTTCACCGTTTTCGGACAAGAAATCACCGACTTCATCCATTATTTTGGTGCTCTCTTCCGGAATCTTACCGTTGCCGTCGGGTCCGACATTCAGCAGATAATTACCGCCGCGACTGACGATTTTCACCAGTTTGCGAATTACTGTTTCCGCGGAATCCCAGTTTGTATCCGATTTCTTATATCCGAATGAACGATTCAACGTTCCTGGAATCTCCCATTTTCGTTTCAAGGGGAAAGCGGGCAAGCGATTATCTTGAGTACAGAAATAATCACCCAATCCGTTTCCGATCCTCCCACTGACCAAACATTCGGGTTGTAGTTTTTTAACCAGTTGATAAATTTCTTTGCACTCTTCCGCTTTCATCCCCATCGGTGTATCAAACCACATCATTCCGATCGGACCGTAACCAGTAAGTAATTCGGTTAATTGCGGAAGGCACTTTTCATCTAGATATCGGCGAAAATTTTTATTTTGATTGTCATGATAAGCAACATAACCATCCGGATGATGCCAATCCTGAGCTTGTGAATAATATAAACAAAAGACGATTCCTTTTTTCCGGCAAGCCTCTGCCAATTCGGAGACATAGTCCCGTTGGGAAGGTGTCCGGCAGACACTGTTATAGTCCGAACAGGATGAACCAAACAAAGCAAACCCGTCATGATGTTTCGCGGTAAAACAAAGGTAACGGGTTCCCCAACGAAGGGCGGATTCCGCGATTTTGTCGGCATCAAATTCAA
>JALHEL010000043.1 GCA_022837205.1 Leptolinea sp. | reverse complement strand
ATGACAAGGACAATCAGAATCTCAGCGAATCCGGGTCTCCACATACGATTTCCTCTCCATGGATCATTGGGTTCGATCAGCCTGATCCATAAAACGACTATTTTTCTAACAGGGATTATACCGCCGAAAATCATTCAGGTTTGCAGGGCGAATGATAAAAGTCAGATAGCAAATTATCGGTAAAATTAGCTATAATCGTTTTAAATTTTCAAAATGAATAGGGCATTATGTTAAAAGTATTCTTGGTTGAGGATGAAATCATAGTTCGTGAAGGAATTCGTGACAGAATTAATTGGGTCGAAAACGGATTCGAATTCTCCGGAGAAGCCAGTGACGGCGAATTGGCTTATCCGATGATCCAACAAATTAAACCGGACATTGTCATAACGGATATCAAAATGCCGTTTATGGATGGGTTGGCATTGAGCCGATTAATCCGAAACGAATTACCGTGGACAAAAATAATTATCCTAAGCGGTTATGATGAATTTCAGTATGCGAAGGAAGCTATCAGCATCGGTGTGACGGACTATCTGTTGAAACCAATCGGAAGTGCCAAAGTTTTGGAAACCCTATTGAAAATTCGCGATACGATCGAAGAAGAACGAAATCTGCGAGAAATGCAAATTCGTTATCGAAAAGAAATGCAAGAAAATGAAAATTATCAGCGACGTCAATTTTTTTCACAGCTCATTTCCGATTCAACTTCGGTTCCGGAAATATTAAATCGTGCGAATGAATTGGATATTGATTTAGCAGCGAAAAGTTATAACATCATCTTGTTTATCTGCTCTCAAAAAGATGAATCCTCATGGGAAAAATATTCCGGTAAACTGGTCCAAATGGAAGAGAAAATCGAAAATAATTTCTCAATGCGGAAACACATGATTTTGTTTCGCCGCGGGCTTGAAGGCTGGGCTTTGCTGATAAAAGGCACAGATCATGAATCAGCCGAGTCTGTAACAAAACGGTGTATCGTCGAATTGGAAAATCTTTTTCAATCCGATCAAAGCATGGATTATTTTATCGGAGTCGGGATGCCGGTGGAACGTTTACAGCAGATCCCGCAAGCATTTCAAAAAGCGAACCGGGCTTTTGTTTATCGCTATATCGTAGAAGATAATAAAATCGAGTATTATTCGTTCGATCCCAAACCCGCAATAACAAGCCAAAATGGATTCAGTTTGAAGTTATTGGATCCATCGAAATTAAGCCAATCCGTTATCGACCGATTTTTACGAAGCGGGTTGAAGGAGAATGTTTCTCAATTTGTTGAGGATTATATTGAAAGTATCGGTTTGGATTCCGGTAATTCTCTTTCTTTTCGTAAGTATATCGTGACAAATATCCTGATCGGTGTTTCTGCTTTTCTGGATGAGATCGGCATCGGAAAACACGTCATTATTGATTCCTTTGGGGACATTGAACAAATTACGGAGAAGGTCACGACCGTATCATATACAAAGGAATTGATTGAGAAGATATTTGATGTGGCTTTGGATTTTCGAGACAATAATAGCAAACAGAAATATGCCAATCTTTTATCTGCCGCCGAAACTTATATCCGTGAAAATTACAATTCGGAAGATATCTCCTTAAATCTGGTTGCACAAGTGACAAATGTCAGCCCTTCTTATTTCAGTTCGATTTTCAGCCAGGAAAAAGGGATCACTTTTATCGAATATTTAACCAATGTTCGTATTGAGAAAGCGAAAGAGCTTCTCCGATCGACGACTTTACGCAGTTCGGAAATCAGCCAAGCGGTCGGGTATAAGGATTCGCATTATTTCAGTTATCTTTTCAAGAAAGAGACCGGATTAACTCCGAGGGAATACCGTACCGGGAAAGAAGAGAATAATTGAACAGGAAATACTTTTCCAATCGAATTAGATTTTCCTCTTTAAGTTTTAAGTTGAATATGCTGATGACGATCATCATGCTAACAATGACTTTAATTATTGTTGTCATGTTGGCAGTATTAATTCGTTCTACCAACCAATATAATTTGATCGTTCAAAACCTTGTCACCGCGAGCGAGTTTAATTTCGATTTTAAAGAGACGCTGGATTATAAGATGTACCAATATGTAATCGGCGGAGGTGATGATTTTGATACATTGGATCCGCTTTCCGATGTAAGTAATGCGCTGAATGTGGTCGAAAAATTGAAATTAACAACAGTCCGGGCGGACAATATCAAGCGGCTCCAAACAATCAGTGCTTTCCTGATGAATTTAAGGACCAAAATTGAGAAGATCCATGAAACACATTCTTATCAAGAAAATATGACCAGTGTGGATTATGATATCCGAGTTTTGACGGAGTTGATTCAAGAGAAAGTTCAAGAATACATTTTTTATGAAACTAACGAGTTAGCGGTTATTCGTGAACGGACCAATCAGGAAATCACACGAACCATTGTGATTCTGGGTATTGTATCCATAGCTGTCGTCATCTTGTTATGGGTTTTTTCTTTTCGTATTTCCGACAGTATTGTTCGTCCGATTCGAATGCTTTCTGAAAATTTCAAGATGGTCGGTCGGGGAGATTTTACTGTTCGTTCCGAAAAAGGATATGACGATGAAATTCAAATGTTGAATGATACATTTGACAGTATGGTTGGCCAAATCGAAATCCTTTTGAATGACGTTAAGCATGAGCAGGAAAATCTTCGTCAAACAGAATTAAAACTTTTGCAGGCGCAGATCAATCCGCATTTCTTATATAACACTTTTGATACGATCATTTATCTTGCTGAAGATCATCAGGATGAAAAAGTAATTGAAATGATTACCTCCTTATCCGTATTTTTCCGGACGACATTAAGTAAGGGCGAAGATATCATTTCGCTTCGGGAAGAAGAAGTTCATGCCTGCAGTTATCTCGAGATTCAAAAAGTACGCTATCGGGATATTTTGGAATATGAGATTGTAATTCCGGAAGAGCTTTTAGATTACAGCGTCCCTAAGCTGACTTTACAGCCTCTTGTCGAAAACGCTTTGTACCATGGAATTAAAAATAAAAGGGGGATGGGGAAAATTACCGTCAAAGCCTGGCAATCTCAATGTGAATTATTCCTTCAGGTAAAGGATAATGGCATCGGTATGAAACAGGAAAATTTGGAAAAATTACGAAAATCCGTTTTAGAGGAACACAAAATTGGATTCGGCTTATCCAATGTCCATGAAAGAATTCAGCTTTATTACGGAAGCGAATACGGATTATCTATCGAAAGTGAATATGATTTAGGGACAGAAGTCACTGTAAAACTTCCATTAAATCTGATACGATCGGAAGAGCAAAAGATATGATTAAGAAACAGATTTTGTCTTATACCGTTTTTTTGGTAAGTTTATGTCTAGCCGGATGTTTTTACCGTCCGAATGCACAGCGCTCCTCACTTGTCACTCCGACCGAAAGTAATTTGATTGTAGTGGGATATGCACAGGTCGGAGCGGAATCAGATTGGCGAGTTGCCAATACCCAATCTTTTAAATCCACTTTTACAGAAGAAAACGGGTTTGAATTGATATTTATCGACGCTCAACAAAAACCGGAAAATCAAATTAAGGCATTAAGAAACTTTATTCAACAAGAAGTCGATTATATCGTTTTGGCTCCGATTGTTGAATCCGGTTGGGATTCAGTTCTGAAAGAAGTAAAGGAAGCCGGAATTCCCTTAATTCTTTCGGACAGAATGGTCAATGTTGAAGATGATTCCCTGTATGTTTCATGGGTCGGCGGTAATTTTGTGAAAGAGGGTGAAGATTCCGTTGAATGGCTTCATAATTACCTAAAGGAAATAGGGAGAGATAAAGAAATCATTAATATCGTCGAAATGCAGGGAACTTTAGGCTCCACCGCGGAAATAGGCAGGACGGAGGGAATCGAAAAAAAAATAGCTGAATATCCTAATTTCAGATTATTGGAAAAACAAACGGGTGATTTTGTTCAGTCGATGGGGCAGGAAGTGATGGAGGGCTTTTTAAAGAAATATGACGATATTGATGTTTTGATTGCTCAAAATGATAATATGGCTTTCGGAGCGATTGATGCGATTGAAGCTGCCGGATTAGTCCCCGGGAAAGATATTATTATCATTTCTATTGATGCGGTGAAAGCAGCTTTGGAAGAAATCGTCGCCGGAAGAATTAATGCTTCCATTGAATGCAACCCGCTTCATGGTCCGCGGGTCGCTGAGATTATCCGTAAATTGGAAGCGGGTGAACCGGTTGAGAAAAAGATTTACGTAAACGAGGAAATCTTTGACATTAAAAATGCCGCCGAACGATTACCTACTCGGGAATATTAAATATTTGATGGACTTTAAATAAAATTAACTTTTTAAAGATAAAATCCCACTTTTCGAAATAATTCGATTAAAAAACTAAACTTTCTCCATAAGATTTTCCGTAGAGTCTTTTTCGGATTATCCATACAATTGAATTTAACAATATTCAGCCGGCTATTCAAGCCGAAATCAATTTAGGAGGGAAGATGAAGAAGGTTATTAGTTTACTTGTTTTTGTTTTATTGTTGTCCGGCGTTTTTGCTGTCGCCGTAAGCGCTGCCGATGATTTGATTGTTGTCGGTTATTCCCAAGTAGGCGCGGAATCAGACTGGCGGACTGCCAATACCGAGTCCTTTAAATCAACATTTACCGAAGAAAACGGCTATAAGCTGATTTTTGACGACGCGATGCAGAAGCCTGAAAACCAGATTAAAGCAATCCGAAACTTCATTCAACAGGAAGTGGATTACATCGTTTTAGCTCCTATTGTCGAAACCGGATGGGAGACGGTGTTGGGCGAAGCAAAAGCTGCCGGAATCCCCGTCATTCTTTCCGACCGGATGATCAAAGTGACCGATGATTCCCTTTATGTCGCATGGGTCGGCGGGAACTTTATCAAGGAAGGTCATAACGCGATCGAATGGTTGGATAACTATCTGAAAGAGAACGGTCGAGATAACGAAGATATCAACATTGTTCTGCTTCAAGGGACGATCGGTTCTTCTGCACAAATCGGCCGTACACAGGGCGTGGAAGAATTACTCGCCGATCGGCCAAAATATCATCTGCTTGCCAAACAGACGGGTGAATTTACTCAGGCCAAAGGTCAGGAAGTTATGGAATCATTCCTGAAATCCTATCCGGATATCGATGTGGTCATCGCTGAGAATGATGATATGGGATACGGTGCGATGGAAGCCATTCGGGCTGCCGGTAAAGTCCCCGGAAAAGATATCATCATGATTTCCTATGATGCCGGTCGTCGGGCTTTTGAAGCCATCCTGAAGGGTGATCTGAATGCGACCATCGAATGCAACCCGCTTCACGGTCCGCGTGTCGCTGAAATTATCCAGAAACTGGAAAAGGGTGAACCGGTTGAGAAGATTCAATACGTAGATGAAGGCGTATTCGATATCAAGAATGCAGCTGAAGTTCTTCCGACACGGGCTTATTAGTCTTTGAGTGTTCGAAAAAATGGCAGGCGGGAAAGACCACCTGCCATTTTTTTCAAACGAATTTGAAAACCACTTTGGGAATTTAAATATGAGCAATGAACTACTAACAATGAGGCATATCAGTAAATCTTTTCCCGGAGTTGTAGCGCTGAATAATGTTGATTTTACTCTCCGAAGCGGAGAAATCCATGCTTTAATGGGCGAAAATGGAGCCGGAAAGTCTACCCTGATCAAAGTCTTGACGGGTGTCGAAGAACTCGAAGAAGGTGAAATCCGTGTCTCTTGGTTGGATCATCCGTTAATCAATCATTCCCCTCAGGAAGCGCAACTCAACGGGATCAGCACCGTTTATCAGGAAGTGAACTTATGTCCCAATCTTTCGGTTGCCGAAAACATTTTTATCGGTCGCGAACCGAAAAAGCGAGGCATGATCGATTGGAAGGCAATGAATGATAATTCCAGAAAAATCCTCAGAAGCCTCAATCTTTCACAAGTCGATGTTACGAAATCCTTGGAGCATTATTCCATCGCCATTCAGCAAATGGTTGCGATTGCCCGGGCGATTGATATTGAATCAAAAATTCTGATTTTTGACGAGCCTACCTCTTCATTGGAAGAACAAGAAACCGAGAAATTGTTTCAAATCATGAATCAACTCAAGGAAAAAGGGGTAGGAATCATTTTTATTACTCATTTTTTGGAACAGGTTTATGAGGTATCCGACCGGATTACCGTTTTAAGAAACGGTGAATTAGTCGGCGAAAGTTTAACGAAAGATTTACCGCGTGTCCAGCTGGTCGCTAAAATGTTGGGAAAAGAATTTAATGATTTGGCGGCGATTAAGAAAGAGACAAAAGAGAAGGTGAATCATACGAAAGGTGTGCCGCTGATCGATGCGAGAAATCTGGGGCACAGAGGAACGATTAAACCGTTCAGCTTACAAATGTATCCCGGTGAAGTTGTGGGGTTAGCGGGACTTCTCGGCTCGGGACGCTCCGAACTTGCCCGGACAATTTACGGCGCAGACAAACCGGACAGCGGAGAATTATTTGTCAATACGAAAAAAGTGAAAATCAACGCCCCGATCGATGCGATGAAAGAACGGATGGGGTATTTGCCGGAAGATCGCAAAGAAGAAGGGATCATCAATGACCTTTCCGTAAAAGAAAACATATTTATTGCACTTCAAGCTCGCCAGGGGATGTTAAAACCGTTGAGCAACAAAGAACAAACGCAACTGGCGGAAAAATATATTAAATTGCTGAATATCAAAGTCGCAAATATCGACAGCCCCGTTAAGCAACTCAGCGGAGGAAATCAACAGAAAGTCATTCTTGCACGTTGGCTGTCAACGCAGCCTGATTTCCTTATTTTAGATGAACCGACACGGGGAATTGATGTCGGAACGAAAACCGAAATTCAAAAATTAGTGTTGAATCTGGCGGAAGAAGGAATGGCTATTATGTTTATTTCTTCGGAAATTGATGAAATGATTCGTACTGTCAGCCGAATGATTGTATTAAGAGACAGAGAAAAGGTCGGAGAACTCAGCGAAGAGGAAATGACTCAAGATCATATTATGGCTGCAATCGCCGGAGGTGAAAGAGATGAAGAAGACGCTTAAGAAAATTACCGGTTTCCAGCTGTTTTTACCGATCGTGGCTTTAATCCTGGTTTTGCTGTTTAACATGATTAAAACCCCCGATTTTTTCAAGATCACTGTTTTAAACGGCACATTGTACGGATTCATGATCGATATCATTAATCGAGCCAGTGAATTGGCGATACTCGCAATCGGGATGACCTTAGTAGTAGCGTCTTCCGCCGGTACCGATATTTCCGTAGGTGCGGTTAGCGCAGTTACTGCTGCGATTATCTGTTTTTCCTTGGGACCTGATCAACAAAATTATCAGATGCCGTATTTAATCGGGATCTTGTTGGGATTATTGGGCGGAGTTCTGTGCGGGATGTGGAACGGTCTTTTGGTCGCAAAAATGAGAATTCAACCGATGGTCGCCACATTAATTCTGTTTACCGCGGGCCGCGGAATATCCCAATTAATCTGTTCCGGACAGATCATTCATGTCGAAAAGGAAAGTTACCGAATCCTCGGGAGTTTCATCCCGAAAGTACCGTTACCGACTCCTGTCTTTGTCGCGGCTGCTTTGGCTCTTGTCACTTGGTTGGTTTTGAAAAAGACCGCTTTGGGAATGTACATTCAAGCCGTCGGTATCAATCGTAGAGCCGGAAGGCTGATCGGAATCAATTCTCAACTGATTATTTTCATGACGTATGTATATTGCGGACTTTGTTCCGGAATCGCGGGAGCCATCATGAGTTCGAGAATTGCCGCTTGCGACGCCAATAATATCGGCTTGAATATTGAATTGGACGCAATATTAGCGGTCGCGCTCGGTGGGAACAGCCTGGGTGGGGGAAAGTTTTCGCTGCTGGGTTCCATTATCGGTGCGATCACGATTCAGGCGCTGACCACTTCTCTTTATGCAATGCATGTAACTGCTGATCAATTGCCCATCTATAAAGCTATCGTCGTCGTAATCATTGTCACCTTGCAATCCGCAGAATTTCGGAAATGGATATCAAGTTTGCAAGGGAAACGTCCGGTAAAGGCAAAGGCGGCATCATGATCAACCGAATCAAAGAAAAAATCGATGAAAAAACTTATTTGTTGATCATTACGATTCTGATGTTTATTGCGATGTACGGAGCTGGAATGATCATTTTTGCCGATAAGGGATTCGCAAAACCGCAGATGTTCCTTAATCTTTTCGTCAATAATGCGGGACTGATCGTCACGGCAGTCGGTATGACAATGGTGATGATAACGGGCGGGATCGATATTTCGGTCGGCTCGGTAATCGGTCTGACTTGTATGATGCTGGCATATATGATGGAATTTATGAATGTTCCGGCATTTCTGGCAATTCTGATCGTTTTGATATTCGGGATTTTATTCGGATCCGTGCAAGGATTTCTGATCGCTTATTTGAAAGAACAACCGTTCATCGTCACATTAGCGGGTATGTTTTTTTGCAGAGGTCTTACGGCGGTAATCAGTTCGGATATGATCAATATCTCGAATGCAACCTTTCTGAAAATTGCTCAGGCAAAAATATATTTTCCTTTTTTGGCAACGGTCAATAAAAAAGGAAAGGTAATCACGCCTTTTATCTATCCCAGTGTCGTCATCGCATTGATTGTGCTGGTGGTCATTTATTTGGTTCTTAAATATACAAAGTTCGGCAGAGAGATTTATGCGGTGGGCGGAAATCAGCAGTCCGCATTGTTAATGGGCTTGAATGTTCGTTCGACCAAGATGAAAACATATGTTCTAAACGGCTTCTTAGCCTCTTTGGGAGGAGTCCTTTTTGCTTTGAACACGTGTGCCGGATTCGTCGAACAGGGACGAGGTTTTGAGATGGAAGCGATTGCCTCTGCGGTAATCGGAGGAACCCTTTTGACCGGCGGAGTTGGCAATGTAATCGGCTCCCTTTTTGGAGTCCTTATTAAAGGGACAATCGAATCTTTTATCACCACTCAGGGAACCCTTTCGTCATGGTGGACAAGGATCGTTATATCCTTACTGCTGGCGTTTTTCATTGTTCTTCAGAGTATATTTGCTTCGATAAAAAGTAAGAACCGATAATCAAAGGATAATATTTCAAAATACGTCAGAGGTCTAAATGAATAAATATACAATCGGAATCGATTTCGGTACACTTTCGGGACGGGCTGTCTTGGTGGATGTCGTCACCGGAGAAGAAGTGGCTGACAGTGTCTATATCTATCCACACGCGGTTATGGATGAATCTTTGCCGGACGGGACTCCGTTGGGGGTGGA
>JALHEL010000422.1 GCA_022837205.1 Leptolinea sp. | reverse complement strand
AAAAGCGGAGATATGCGAAACGGTTAAATTGCAAAGCAGCACAACCGTCACCCCCAGAACCCCTCCGAGAAAAATCCAAGGGCGGATCGGAAATTCAATATTGAATGGATCGCCGGCACGCCTCAAAGAAGCCGCCGCCAACAGGATTGTGATCGGCAGGCCCACCACATGATTTACCAACGAACCGCGTAACGCTCCGACTTTCTCCGCCAATCGGGAGTTGACCGAACGGGAGAGCACGACGGAAACACCCGCAGCAAACGAAACAATCACTGCAATGACCGCTTCGGTGACTGTCTGATCCAGCATGATGAAAACGCCGATCAGCGCAAAAATCAACCCGGGAATGGAACTTTTCTGAAACGGTTGCTTTTTCATCCCGAGCAGGCCGGCGGAATCGACGATCAGTGACATGACAGTTTGCCCCAACAATCCCAATGCGACAATGCTGGTCATGCTGATGCGCCCGAATGCCAAGTTATTGAACACCGTGGTAAAGACACCGATCGCTCCGCCCAAATAAATCCAAAGCGGCTGATGCCCCCAGAGCGGCTTTTTGGGCTTCTGAAAAGCGCAAAGGATCATGGCAAACAGAGACCCGACCGCATGGATAATTGCCGCCGCCGGAAATATCCCGAATTCTGCGGTCAAATGCCCGTTTATGGATATCATGACCGCAAGCGTAATGCCGGTTAAAAGAGCCGCTATCTGAACCATTTTTCTGTGTCCCTAATCGAAAGCATATCAAATAAGCAGCGAAGGGAGTAGGACATTTGTCATGGTGTTTTTTGCGTTTTCTGATCTAATAGAGAGAAAGGCGAAAAGATATGAAAAAAGAGATCCCGACCAAAAAACATCTGGAGAAACTCGCGGAATATAACCTGCAAACGATCCCGCCGGAAAAGTGGATGAGTGTACGCTATCAGCCGGGTGAAGCCATCACCCGGGAAGGTGTTGAAATCGAAAACCTGGCACTGGTCATCGGCGGAATGGCGAAAGTTTATCGCACGGCACCGAACGGCAGGAATCTGATCCTTTGTTATTACCTTTCCGACGGAGTGATCGGGGAAATCGAATTGCTCACCCGGCGGAAACGTGCCACGAGCACCGTTACCGCTATCTCCGAATTTGAATGCATCGCGATTGACAGTGAAATCTGTGCCGCGGAACTGAAAACAAATATCCCGTTTTCGAACAAGCTTGGGACAACGTTGGCGGAAAAGTTGGAACGAAGCACCGATAATTATGTGTTGTCGGCGTTGTGCTCTGCCGAAGAACGTCTTTGTACCTATATTCTGCAGAACGCTCCCACCGGCTTGTTTCGCGATGTATTGACCGATGTAGCCTGTTCCGTCGGTACAAGTTATCGTCATGTCCTTCGTCTTCTGTCGGAGCTTTGTAGCGAAGGGATCTTACGGAAATCCGAGAGCGGATATGAAATTATGAACCGCGAAGAACTGGTCCGCCGTTCTCGGGCAACGGTCAATCAAAAAAGCGGAATCGTCAAGAAAGAACTCCGCTAACCGGCAGCCGAACGAAGGTGCCGTTCAAAATTCCGGAAGTATCGCAAGTGCTGTCCGAAAAGGTTTTTCCCGCCGGATCGGATGATCGAAACCCGCAAAAAATCCCCTCGCCGAAGGCGGAAAAAGAAAATGAACCCGATCGGAGACGATTGTTGTGATTCGAACAGCCGGGATTTTTTATACCCGAACGGCGGTTTGAGGAA
>JALHEL010000421.1:1772-3252 GCA_022837205.1 Leptolinea sp. | reverse complement strand
GAGATCCTCTTATTGGATGAAGCGACTTCACAATTGGACCTGGCGAATAAGCGCCATTTTTTGGATATCGTTCGGAATCTCGCCGCTGCCGGAAAGACGATTTTTTTGTCGACCCATGAGCCCGATGTGGCGGCGGCTTTAGCGGATAAGGCGGTATTAATGAAAAACGGACAGGTTCTCATAGCCGGACCGATGGAATCCGTTTTCACAAAAGAGAATTTGCAACATATTTATGAAACTCCGATCGAAATTATGCAATTGGACGGAAGAAAGGTTGTGCTTTGGACATAAAAAACAATCTTTTTAATTCTCCCGCCAAAAAATTATTTCTATTGGCGATTCTGCTGTTGATTGCATTGATTCTTTCAAGTTTGGCGGGAAGATTCCCCCTCCCGGGTTTACAAAGCCCGAGAGCATTGCTCGAATCATCCTTGAATCGGACGATTCTTATCCATATTCGATTACCGCGGGTAATAATTTCCCTCTTTATGGGGATGGCATTAGCTACAGCCGGGTTGATATTCCAGACGATATTAAACAATCCGATGGTGGAGCCGGGTTTTTTGGGCGTTTCTCAGGGAGCTTCCTTCGGAGCTGCGTTGGCGATTGTATTGTTGAGCGGGAAACAATGGCAAATTCAAATTCTGGCGATTACTTTTGGAATTGCTGGCCTGACTTTTTCGATATTTCTCGGAAGTCGTTTTCATTTCGGACATTGGGTGATACGCCTGGTTCTGGCCGGCATTGCGGTTTCTGCGTTGTTTTCTTCGGGTTTGGGAATATTAAAGTACCTCGCGGACCGTGAAGAAAAGTTACAGGAATTGAGTTTTTGGCTACTGGGAGGAACCGGCGGCGTTTCTTGGAAAAATTTATTGCCGATTATTCCGGTGCTTTTGATTGCTTTTACGATTCTGTATTTGATGCGGTGGCGTTTGAATCTCTTATCCTTAGATGATGAAACCGCATTGTCAATCAGTGTTAATTTGAAAGCCGAACGATTGATTTTTCTGATTTGCGCTGTGGTTGTGACATCGCTTTGCATTTCGCTTTGCGGCATGATTAACTGGATCGGGATGATTGTGCCTCATATCGCCCGGAAGATATTCGGCGCAAATACGCGTTATACCGTTCCGGCGACGATGTTGTTGGGCGGACTATTCATGATGATCTGTGATGATTTTGCACGCGTCTTGTTTCCGGCTGAAATTCCTTTGGGTATTGTCACCTCGATCATCGGTGCCGTATTGTTTTTCCCCATAATGGCGAATAACAAGGTAAAAGCGTGACGGTTTCTATGCAACATAACTGAATCTTTATAAAAAACCATTGACGTAAAACATACTCTGATCTAAACTTTAATAAATAAGGATTTATTAATTAAGTATTACGGAGGGAAATGTGAAACAAAAGATATTTTTTGTGGTTTGTTTTTTGGCGTTATTTTGCCTGACGTTCGGATCGGTCTTTGCCGAACCGGTCA
>JALHEL010000421.1:0-1730 GCA_022837205.1 Leptolinea sp. | reverse complement strand
GTCAGGATGGCGGGAAATTTATATCTTTTTTGGAAAATCCGCTTCCGGAACTGAAGGATGCTACGGTGGAATCGGTGGCGGCCATGAAACCCGATGTCATTTTTCTGAAAAGTTACACGCGGGAAGACGCCGGGATCGCATATGAGGAAACCGGTATTCCGGTCGTCTACCTCAGCTTGGAATCGATCGATGATTATCATACGGATGTTATGAATGTAGGGAAGATATTCGGAGAGGAAAAACGGGCTGAGGAGATCTTGGCTTACTATGATGATATTGTCAAACGTGTCACGGAAAAGGCCTCCGCAATCAAAGAAAAGAAAAACGTCCTATTGCTTCAATACTCCGAATCAAACGGTGCGTATTCGTTGAAGGTCGCTCCGGCCGGTTGGTTGCAAACCACGATGGTCGAAATGGCCGGGGGAGAACCGGTATGGAAAGAAATCGGGTTAAATGCCAATTCTTGGACGGATGTCAGCTTTGAGCAGATCGCTGCCTGGGATCCGGATGTCATTTTAGTGGTGAACTATTTTTCCGATCCGAAGGTAAGTGTTGAACAATTGAAAAAATCCACAGGGTGGGATCAAATTCGTGCGGTAAAAGAAAATCAGATTTTCCCGTTTGCAAAAGACACCTTTAGTTGGGATTCATCTTCTCCGCGTTGGGGATTGGGACTGCTCTGGACATTTAAAACGCTTTACCCGGAATCTGCGGAAGATATTGATATCGATGCGGAAATGCTTAAGTTTTACAGATGGTTTGGACTGAGTGATGAAAGCATTCAGGCGAATTTGATTGATCTATTTCACGCCGAGCCGCAACTGACAAAATAGAGCGAAGAAAAGATTAATACTCAAAAAGGATGTCGAAAAGGCATCCTTTTTTATTGAAATGATCGAATGAATACCGATTCCCTCCGTAAGTTAACGGATACTTTTCCAAGATATCAAACCAACTTTTACATTATGCTGAAGGATCCATTGATTTTCACTCTGAACAAGATGATCTTTAAGAACGGAACGGATAAAGGTATCAAATTGGCTGTCGTTTTCAAGGCCGAATCGGCTTTTAATATCACTAAAAGCCGATTCGTAGGAAGGATAGACTTTTGGATGAATGTGTCGATTTTCTTCGAATAAGACATCGGGATAAATTCCCATCTGAATTAAGGCATTATATGCGACAGTGAAATTGGGGCTGTCATTGGGCTGTCCCCAAACTTTTTGGGCGATTTGGGCTAATGGATCATTGAGCAACGGCGCGCGAATCAGTAAAAAACAGTTCTTTCGGGTTATGGCGTTCATCTTCCGAACAGCTTCCTCGAAATTCGGGATTCCGTACATAGCATGGGAACATAGTGAAAAGTCATGTTCCGGCACATCGGTTTCCGGCCATTTACCCGCTATGACTGTGACGTTATCAACTTTTGGTTCGGACAGCATCAGATTTTCTTCAAGGACAGCTCTCATCCCCGCAGAGGGCTCTAAGGCGGTGATTCTTTTCGCATAGGGAGACAGATAAATCGCCCAGTTGCCTGTGCCGGCGCCGATATCCAGCAAAGTTGATTCCGGGTTTTTTAATAAAACCGATTTTAGGAAATCACGTGAGGTATCGGGCTCTTGCCACCGTTCTCTCACACGATCAGAGAATTTTCTGGCATTTTCGCTCCAATGATCCGATTGTCCTTCCTCTTGTAAGGCAAAATGAGTGTTTCGGATTTCCGCCAATTC